>JAJFIU010000001.1 GCA_021774695.1 Alphaproteobacteria bacterium
CAACAGTGTTGTTGTTACCGGCGGCATGGAAAGCATGTCGAGGGCGCCGCATATGATGCCTGCGATGCGGACAGGCCTCAAGTTTGGTGGCGGCGAAATTGTCGACCATATGGCACTTGACGGACTTGTTGATGCCTATGAAGGCGTTCCCATGGGCAACTTTGCCGAACTTTGCGCCGAACATTATCAGTTCACTCGCGAAGCACAGGACGCCTACGCCATCGAGTCGCTCAAGCGAGCCCAGAAGGCGATTGAAGAAGGCTCATTTGAAGGTGAAGTAACCCCGGTTACGGTTAAAAGTCGCCGCGGCGACGTGGAAGTCAGCCAGGACGAACAGCCCATGAAAGCCCGGTTTGACAAAATTCCAACCCTGCGCCCTGCTTTCAAAAAAGACGGCACAGTCACGGCGGCCAACGCCAGTTCTATTTCGGACGGCGCTGCCGCACTGGTAATGATGACTGCAAGCGAAGCAGCCAAACGCGGCTTAACTGCCCTTGCAACAATCCGCGCCCATGCAACCCATGCAAACGCGCCTGAGTGGTTTACAACTGCTCCGGTTCAAGCCATGCAAAAGGTGCTCGATAAGGCCGGGTGGACCAAAGACGACGTTGATCTTTTTGAAATTAATGAGGCTTTTGCCGTTGTGCCAATGGCAGCGATGCAGGAAATGGGCCTGGACCACGCCAAAGTTAACGTCAACGGCGGTGCCTGCGCGCTGGGTCACCCTATCGGCGCGTCGGGCGCACGCATCTGTGTTACACTCATTAACGCGCTCAGCAAGCGCGGGTTGAAAAAGGGTGTCGCCAGCCTTTGTATTGGCGGCGGCGAAGCAACCGCAATTGCACTCGAACTGGCGTAACTGCAGTATAAAATCACTCTGAGTGGGACCAAATCATGATGCTCTCTGAAGAACAACGCATGGTGCAGGATATGGCGCGCGCTTTCGCCCGCGATGAAATTGCACCGAAAGCTGAGACCTGGGAAAAAGCCGGTGAAATACCGACTGAATTTCTGAGCAAAATGGGTGCATTGGGCTTAATGGGCATGACCGTGCCTGAAGAATGGGACGGCGCAGAAACCGATTATACCTCCTACGCGCTGGCTTTGATTGAAATTGCTGGCGGCGACGGTGGGCTTTCCACCCTAATGAGCGTCAACAACGCACCGGTATGTGCGGCCATTCTTGCCAACGGATCCACAGAGCAAAAAGAACGCTTTCTCAAGCCGCTCGCACGCGGCGACATGATCGGCGCTTTTTGTTTGACCGAACCTCAGGCGGGTTCGGATGCCTCGCAACTGAAAACCAAAGCAGAGCGGACCAACAGCGGCTGGAAACTCAACGGCACCAAACAGTTCATCACATCCGGCAAAATAGCGGGCGCCGCGATTGTGTTTGCGGTAACCGACCCGGCGGCCGGTAAACGCGGCCTGTCGGCGTTCTTGGTGCCTACGGATACACCCGGTTACCGGGTGGCAAGTGTCGAACACAAGCTTGGGCAAAAATCGTCCGACACCTGTCAGATCGTATTTGAAGACATGGAAGTGCCAACCGACTGCCTGATGGGCGCGGAAGGCGACGGCTACAAAATCGCGCTATCAAACCTGGAGACCGGACGCATCGGTATCGCAGCCCAATCGGTCGGCATGGCGAAAGCGGCGTATGAATACGCGCTTGGTTACGCCAAGGAACGAGAAACGTTCGGGAGGCCAATCATTGAGCACCAAGCGGTGGGTTTCCGCCTTGCCGACATGGCAACCGAACTGCAGGCCGCTGAATTGATGGTGCTTAACGCTGCTTCGAAAAAAGATGCCGGTGAGCCCTGCCTCAAAGAAGCCTGCATGGCCAAACTATTTGCCAGCGAAGCCGCGGAACGAATTTGCTCGGCTGCAATCCAGACACTGGGTGGATATGGCTACTTGTCAGAATATCCGGTTGAACGCATCTACCGCGATGTGAAAGTGTGCCAGATTTACGAAGGCACGTCAGACATCCAGCGCATGGTGATCAACCGCGAGATCAAAAAATAGAGCAAGAAACCGCGTCAGCATTCTAAGCCCGCGCCAGCATGCTCTCAATTTCAGTGAGCATGTCATAGGCGGCTTTTTTACCCAGCGCGATCAGTTCGTCGGCTTTGGTGAAGTCAGCCATGTCGATATGGCCGATACGCGGCGATATCAACACATCAGGCATGTCGTTTTTCAAGTTGGCCTGACTAAGCGACCTAAGCGCCAACGACCAACCCGCACGCGCAGTTTTCATCGCTGCGAGTGACGGTTTACCGCCCTCCGGGTCAAAACCCAGCCTACGCGACCGGCCACGGTAATCACTCTGCAAATCAATGGCGATAATTTTGTCGGCGCCCAGATCCCGAGCTGCCTGAACCGGTATCGGGTCTGCCACGCCGCCGTCAACCAGCAGCAGGCTTGTTGTCGCGACCGGCGGCAACATACCCGGGATTGCTGAGGATGCTCTGAGTGCGGTGACCACATCTCCCTCGTCCAGCACTACTTTCTCGCCGGAGTATAAGTCAGCTGCAACCGCTGCAAACGGTTTGGCCAATTCTTCAATTGTTCGGTGACCAAAATGACCGCGCAGCCGCTGCTCTATTTTCCCGGCACCCAGCAAACCGCCTTTATTGAAGCCAAATTCGCCCATCGACAGCATATCGCGCAGCGATATCTCGCGGGCTACATCTTCCAACTCATCGATAATGTCCGCAGCAATACATGCCCCGACAATGGCACCAATGCTGGTACCTGCGATAACATCAATGGGAATATTCTCAGCTTCCAGAACCCGAACAACCCCGATATGGGCCCATCCAAGCCCGGCGCCGCCGCCAAGGGCCAAACCTACTGTCACAGCCGAAACTCCTGTTTTCTTTTAGACTTGGGAACGGCAGGCGGCGGTTGCAAGCTATTCGTTACAGAATGTTCTACAGAATGCCCCTGCTTTGCTGTGCGTTCATGATAGCCACAAATTCCGGGTTCCCATAGCGCAGCGGTGATACCATTGGTGCATAATCGGGCAAATCCTTGCCGAGCACATGCCGCGCAAGCAAGTCACCGCTGGCGCAGGCCGCCATGGAGCCATAGCCTGACAAGGCCCCGGCAAGATAAAAACCATCAACACCAGTTGGGCCTAACAGCGGCCAATTTTCCTTCGTCAGCGTATAATAACCACCGTAATGAACCATATTGCGAGGCAACTGGCCGTAGTATGCCCGCAACGCCGGGTTCAGACGCGCCGCGCCGCGCAGCACAATTTCGGGGAACTGATCGTCAAATGTCGGCGTAAAGGAAACCGGCGCACTAGCAGAGTTATAGGCCCATCCAAGCTTAACCCAGCTGCCCTTATCACCGCCCTCAGGTCGACAATGTATAGCCCCCGGTAACTCCTCTGCCAGCCAGGCAAAGTCTGGGTCTTCTGCTAACAACTGCCGCTCGTCGCCGTCCCAGTCCAGCTGTTGTGGGTCTAAGTCAATCGCGAAGGGCATGGTGCGGTCAATGGCTTGTTTGGTGTCTTCAAAGGCAATTTTTTGTTGGATCCAGTTTTCGATCGGCAGATCCATGTCCAACATGGCAGTAATTTCACCGACAAACGGCCCGGCGGCATTGACAATGAGCGCTGCGCGCACGGTGACCGCGCTATCGTCCAGCTGCACGGAAAACCCACCCTCCTTCTCAATATGATCAACTTTTCCAGTCAATCGCTTGCCGCCTGCGACGCGGAACTCCTGCAGCATATATTGCCCCATTTGCTGACCACTAATCATGCCTGCGCGGCGGATATGGATCACCGACCGTATTTCCTTGTCAAAATAAGGAAAAGCACTTTTAATCAACGTTTTATCGGTAAGAACGTCAACACCGTTTGGTGCGTTTTGCCAGTCTTCCTTTGTTGCACGCAGGTAGCTCTCACCGCCGCTGCTGTGCATTCGTATCTGATTGTCGGGGCTGCCCTCGTAGCCTGCCGCCAGCTCTGCAAGATGATCATCTATGTTTGTTTCGCGGGTTGCCAGCACATACCCCCGCCGTGTCATCTGGAGGAAATTGTCGCTTTCCAAAGCGATTTCTTCCATCAAATCGATACTTCGATCGGTAAAGGCGCGCATCATCGGGTTTGGCCACCAATTACGATAATTTTCGCCCGACTGCGCTGATGTAAAGGCCATTGGTTGCCCACAGTCAACCAAGGTCACGTCGAGTGTGGGATCATGCTTTTTCAAATAATAGGCCACCGCAATGCCAACACTGCCTGCACCGATAACCAGGGTATCGGTTTCAGATATACTCATCATTCATGCTTTCTTTTAGAATTTGCTCGGCCTTTTCCAGATCGCCTGCCGTATTGATGTTAAAAAATGGCCACGGGCTCTCAGGTTTGAACGGCACCTCTGTCACGCCTAACTGGTCAAGCATACGGTTTACCGTGCGAACTTCCTGATCAGTGAAAGCTTTGGTAAATGCCGGCAGACACTTTACAGACCACAAGGCACATAAACCGTGTCGCCGCCCATCTTGCACGGCGCAAGCCGGGCCTGCACCGATATCAGCTTGAGACAAGCTCCGTACCATGTCGGTTGGGAAAAACGGTACATCAACGGGCACCGTTACCAGCGCCTTCGCGCCGATCGATTTCGCCCAATTGAGGCCAACCAACACGCCCGCCAACGGGCCTACGCCGCCGTCGGTCTCTGGTTCATAGAGTGTCGTGTAATTCTGTCGCACAAATCCTTGCGGCAAATTTACCGCCATGCAATCCACCTGCGGTGAAAGGCGTTGCACTGTGCGGTCCACTAGCGGCAACCCACCTAAGTGCATCTGAAACTTGTGACCTTCAATCCTGCTAGACTGTCCGCCTGCCAGTATCAGCCCCGCCGTATTCATTTTTGTTGCTGTGCCATTGTGATGTATAAAACTTGTCGGTTAACATATGCGGCGTTATTTGCCGGAAGGAACCACTATATGACCATCAGCACCAAAACCAAGCCCCCAGTTATCGGCGGCGGCGTAAAAAAGGTGCTCTATACTCTCAATACTGTACGAAAGATGGGGGTGCAGAAAGCTGCGAAGGCGCTGAATTCCCACAATACCTGCAAGGCCTGCGCATTGGGCATGGGCGGACAGCTGGGCGGCATGACCAACGAGTCCGGTGAATTTCCCTCGGTGTGTAACAAAAGCGTGCAAGCCCAATCCAGCGACGTGCAAGCAGCAATACCCGTTGAGATATTCGATCACACGATAAAGGAGCTGCAAGAGCTTGATGGCCGCGAGATGGAACATCTTGGCCGCCTGAACACACCGTTGCACAAAGCGGCGGGTGCAGACAAATTCGTACCCATTGGGTGGGATGGTGCCATGGCAATCGCTGCTGACCGGTTCAAAGCAACTGACCCTGCCCGCAGTTTCTTCTATTCCTCCGGTCGGTCATCCAATGAAGCAGCCTTTGTTTTCCAGCTTTTCGCCCGCCTTTACGGCACCAACAATGTCAATAATTGCAGTTACTATTGCCATCAGGCCACAAGCGTTGCGCTTGGCTCGACAGTTGGCACTGGCACCTCAACCATCGAGTTGGAAGACCTTGATGGTTGCGACCTTATTTTCGTTATCGGGGCCAATCCATCCTCTAACCATCCGCGCTTTATCCATAAACTGAAGGCCTGCCGCGAACGCGGCGGCGCCGTTATTGTCATCAACCCGGCCAAAGAACCTGGGCTGGTGAAATTTGCAGTACCCAAAAGCCCAAAATCAATGCTGGCAGGCGGCAGCGAAATAGCATCTGACTATCTTCAACCCAATATAGGCAGTGATGTTGCTGTCTTCAGCGGGCTAGCCAAGGCAGTACTCGAACAAGGCGGTGCTAACGGCGCCTTCATTGACCAATTTGTCGATGGCTATGATGCTTTCAGTACATCGATCAATAACGCAGACTGGCAGACTTTATGCGGCGTTACCGGGTTAACCAGAGCAGATTTTGATCGAGTTGCAGCGCTTTACATAAACTCAAAGAAAACGATTTTTGCCTGGGGTATGGGGTTAACCCACCACACCAACGGCGTAGAAAACATTGAAAGCCTGGTGAACCTGGCGCTTCTGCGAGGGATGATCGGCACCCGGCACGCCGGATTGTTGCCGCTGCGGGGGCATTCCAACGTGCAGGGCATCGGCACCATCGGGGTTAAACCTGTACTGGCAGGAGATGTACTGGCGCGAATGGAAGGTGCCTTCGACATCAAATTACCGCGCACTGACGGTATGGACACCATGGCCTGCATGCAAGCCGCACACGGCGGCGACATCGATGCAGCCTTGGTTATGGGCGGTAACCTGTTTGCCGCTAACCCAAACACTGCGTGGGCAACCGAAGCCCTTGATAATATTAGTTTCAAGATGTTTTTAACCACCACGCTCAACAAGGGGCACGTTAACGGCGTTGGCGCAGGCGAGTGTATTATTCTGCCCGTAACCGCCCGGGACGAAGAATGGAGCCCAACCACCCAGGAAAGCATGTTCAATTTTGTCCGGTTAAGCGACGGCGGCATTACACGCCATGACTGCGTACGCCCCGAAAGCGTTATACTGTGCGATCTTGCCGACAGTGTGCTGGGCGACCTGCCCTTCACATTCAGCGACTTCAAAAATCATCGCAATACCCGACAGGCAATTGCCAAGATAGTGCCTGGCATGGAAGCGCTGGCCGATATTGACGTGGCGCGCAAGGAATTCCATATCAGCGGACGCCTGTTGCACATACCTAAATTTAAAACACCCACTGGCAAAGCACGGTTTCAACCCTGTGCGCCGCCGCCTTCGTCCATTGGCAAGGCAGACTATCCCTTTGTGCTGGCAACCCTACGCAGCGAAGGCCAGTTCAATTCGATTATCTATGAAAACCATGACAGTTACCGCCAGACCGATGACCGCTGGTGTGTGATGATGAACAAACATGATATTGCCGCTCTCGGGGTCAAGAGCGGCGAGCAGGTAACGCTTCGGTCCGCATTCGGCGAAATGCAATCTGTGAAAGTTTTTTCGTTCGATGTGCCCAAGGGCAACCTGCTTTGTTATTACCCTGAAGCCAACGCGTTGACCGGCACTGCTGTCGATAAGCGCAGTAAAACACCGTCGTTCAAAAACACCGCTGTGGCCATTGAAGTTGCAGACTAGCCTATACCGATCCCGATTATTGAGGCTCGTTATCGGGTGCAGTCAGTTTTTCTACCGCTGCTCGTAACGCTTTAATATCGATAGGTTTACCGACAACCGCATCAAACCCCGCTTCTCTGTATTGGCGCGTGTCTTCAGGCAGGGTATTTGCGGTCAGGGCAACAATTGGCGGCGGCGACACAATCTCCGCTCTGATGACCTTAAGCGCCGACAACCCGTCAAGCACCGGCATCTGGATATCCATTAGGATAAGATCAAAATCGTCAGCATTTGATTTGAGCGCATCAACAGCTTCCTGTCCATTGATTGCCGCAGTACCGGCCCATCCTTCACGCCTGATTAAACGCCCAATCAGTTCACGGTTAATGTGGTTGTCTTCTGCAAATAATATTCGGATAGTGGTTTCCGCATCATCTGGGGCCGCATATGGAAGGTTGCTTATGTCCTCCGCGTCGGAATATTCTGACGGTTTCACTGTCATGAACCTGTCGCCCTGCACAGAACCAGACTGGTCGGGCAAATCATTTGCCTGAGCGTTAGGCAGATGAAGCGTAAACCAAAACTCTGACCCAACGCCCGCCTCACTACTGGCCCCAATTTTACCTTTCATCAAATCAACCAAATCGCTAACGATAGCAAGCCCAAGGCCAGTGCCAGCGGTGGTGCGTGTAGTGCTAGAATCTACTTGCTCGAAACGATCAAATAATTTGGGCAAGCGGTCTTTTGCAATGCCTATACCTGTGTCGCGCACGCGCCAAGTCAACTTGGTGCTTGCGGCCTCTTTGGATACTTCCAGGACTAGGCTGATACCGCCTTCGGTGGTAAATTTTAGCGCATTTTCCAACAGGTTGAGCAAAATCTGACTGATCCGCATGCTGTCGCCGTTGACTGGAAGAGTTTGCTCGTCGTGCAATAGAAGCTCGAACTTGAGCCCTTTCTGCTTGGCTCGCATGTCAAATAGTGCGGCGATATCTGAACTGAGAACAACCGCGTCCATGGCTTCATCATGGATAGCTAGTTTTCCGGCCTCAAGTTTCGACATATCAAGTATATCGTTGATAACAGTCAGCAAATAGCGGGTGCTTCTGCGCGTGGTGCCAAGATAATATTGCTGCAAGTCAGTGAGTTCGGTGTCTGCCATCAGATCAATCATGCCAATAACACCGGTTAGCGGCGTGCGAAGTTCGTGGGTCATATTGGCCAAAAACTGATCCTTGGCCTTGTTGGAAAGTTCCAACTTCTCGGCCACAAAGGATTGTATAACCTCAAGCTCGGTGAGCTTGCGGATCGCAGGCATGCGGACAAAATAGGCAACTGCTGACAAAGCACTCCCCCCAATCAGCGCTGCCACATAGGGTGTTACAACGGCGATATCCACAACAGACAGCGACACGAGATAGATGATTATGAAGGGAACCACGATTGCGAGCCACAGCGTGAAAGTTGGAGCAACCAGCCCGAAAGCCGCTAACAAAAGGGTAGCAAAGAAAAGTTGGTACACATTGTCGGTCATATGCAGGATGTAAAATACATTGAAGGTGAC
>JAJFIU010000002.1 GCA_021774695.1 Alphaproteobacteria bacterium
CAGGAAAAATTGCTCAAAAAATTACGTCAAGCCGAGGCTTGAGCAGCAAAATTTATCGATCCCCAACCAGCGTGCGCCGCTCTGACGCGAGCAGTCCTTTTAAGAACTCAACCAGTTTTTCCATGTGAGGCTCCGCTGCGATGTCGGCCTGTACCGTTAGCCATAGGTCACGGATGATTGAAATTTCGCGCGGCAAAACCGTGGTCAGGGATTTCATCTGGTCGGCAACAAAACACGGCAACAGCGCCAGCCCCAAACCAGTTGCGGCAGCGTTGGCTTGGCCGGTCACGCTGGTGGTGCGGAACACAATGTTCGGCGCGCCGATCATTTTATCGAGCATTTTAAGCTGTGGCAGCGGCAGTAGATCATCCACATACCAAATGAACCGATGATCCTTCAGGTCACCGGGGCGCACAATCGGCGGATGCTGTTGCAGATAACTGGGTGCCGCATACAGCCGTAGCCTGTAATCGCCGATTTTGTTTGATATAACTCGCCCGTGTTCGGCTTTGCCAAGCGTTACAGCGGCATCTGCTTCCCGGCGCGACAGCGACAGTGGCCGTGTTTCCGCAATTACCTCCAATTGAATACCGGGGTTGTAAGCATGAAAACTGGCGGCGTGGCGGGCGATAAATTGGCTGCCAAAAGCTTCGGGTGTGGCAAGTCTGACCGTGCCTTGCGGCCCGCTGGCAGTCGGGGTTATGGCATCCATCAGCTCGTTGGATCCGCTTTCCATTTTTTCCGCGTGCGCGAGCAGACGCTTGCCGTCAGCAGTCAGCGTGTAGGACCGGTTGGCTCGGTCAAACAATTGTAATCCCAACTCGGCCTCAAGGGCCGACACGCGCCGTGCAACGGTGGTGTGGTCCACGCCCAAGCGCAGCGCCGCCGCCGAAAGTTTACCGCGCCGCGCCAGTTCCAGAAAATACCTGAGGTCATTCCAGTCGAACATCTAGTGAGGCTTCCTTCATTGTGCAAAATTGCACAACAAACTATGCATTACTTCTCAGTGACGTGCAATAATGCTTGTTGTATGGTGCGCGCAAACTGCCAGTCCCGCCACACAAAGTCTGGCACCCCTTAGGTTTAATATCGGAGAGCAACATGTACGAACGCCACCATTATATTGCAGGCAAGGACGTAGAAGGCACATCGGGTCGCTTCGGCCCTATTTTCAACCCGTCAATTGGCCAGCAACAGGGTAAAGTTGCCCTCGCGAGCAAAGCGGAAGTTGAAAGCGCTATCGCAGCCGCAGAAGAGGCGTTCCCGGCATGGTCAGGCACTTCCGTTGTAAAACGTGCGCGTGTTCTGCAAAATTTGGTGCAAATTCTTTACCGCGAGAAAGATACGCTGGCTGAAGCGCTTTCAATGGAACACGGCAAGGTATTTTCCGACGCGCAGGGCGACGTGCAACGCGGCCTTGAAGTGGCTGAGTTTGCCCAGGGCATCCCGCATCTTCTTAAGGGTGAATATTCCGACAATGTTGGCGGCGGCATTGATATGTACTCCATGCGCAAGCCGCTCGGCGTTGTATCGGGCATCACACCGTTTAACTTTCCGGCGATGATCCCGCTTTGGATGAGCTGCATGGCAATTGCCTGCGGTAACACCTATGTTTTGAAGCCGTCTGAAAAAGATCCAAGTGTGCCGCTAATGTTTGCGAAACTTTGGGCTGAGGCCGGATTGCCGGACGGCGTGTTCAATGTGATCAACGGCGACAAGGAAGCCGTCGATACCATATGCACAGACCCGCGGGTAAAAGCTGTGTCCTTCGTCGGCTCAACGCCGATTGCCCAGTATGTTTACTCAACCGCAACAGCCCACGGCAAACGCTGTCAGGCAATGGGCGGTGCCAAAAATCATATGATTGTTATGCCTGACGCTGATCTGGAGCAGGTTGCAGACGCCCTTATCGGTGCAGCATACGGTTCGGCCGGCGAGCGCTGCATGGCGATCTCGGTTGCCGTACCGGTTGGCAAGCAAGTGGCCGACAAGATGGTTGAAATGCTCACACCGCGCGTGGAAGCTCTCAAGGTTGGTCATTGTATGGATATGGAGGCCGAGCTTGGCCCGCTGGTAACAGCCGATCATATGGCCAAAGTGCGCGGTTATCTTGATTTGGCTGAGCAGGAAGGCTCAGACGTTGTGGTTGATGGCCGCAATTTCAAATACAACATGCAGGGCTACGAGGACGGCTATTACATGGGCGGCTCGCTCTTTGACAACGTCAAGCCGGGCATGCGTTCTTACAAGGAAGAGATTTTCGGCCCAACGCTGCAGATTGTGCGCGCTGAAACCTTTGATGATGCCATCCGTCTGCCAAGCGAGCATGAGTTCGGTAACGGCACCTCAATTTTCACCCGTGACGGTGACACAGCGCGCGCCTACGCCAACAATGTTGAAGTGGGCATGGTCGGCGTGAATGTGCCGATCCCGGTTCCGCTGGCGTTCCACAGTTTTGGCGGCTGGAAAAACTCTGCCTTCGGCGACATCAACCAGCACGGTATGGAAGGGGTGCGTTTTTACACAAAAACCAAAACCGTCACCAGCCGCTGGCCCACTGGCATTCGCTCAGGCGCAGAATTTGTGATTCCAACTTTAAACAGCTAGACTTGTTTGCTGAACAATCGGCCCGAAATCAAAAACGGTTTCGGGCCTAATATACCTTAACGCCGCAAGCGGGAAAAACCCATATTGCAAGGCATAAGGTGACACACGCGGCCACAATGACAGGGCTGCATATTGCGGGGAAAACAGAATGAAACTCAAAAATTTACTGATCGGGACCGTAGCACTTGGCGCGCTTGCTGGATGCGATGCACCGGCCAGCAACGACGCTGCTGCGCGCCAAAGTGCTGAACAAGGCATCGACCTTGAAGTGCATATTCCATACGAAAAATTCACACTGGACAACGGCTTGCGCGTGATCGTGCACGAGGACCGCAAGGCACCGATTGTCTCTGTTGGGGTTTGGTATCATGTGGGTTCCAAGGACGAGCCTACCGGGAAAACCGGTTTCGCCCACTTGTTTGAGCATCTGATGTTCAATGGTTCGGAAAACTACAATGACGAATTTTTTAAGCCCTTTGACGCCGTCGGTGCCACCAATATGAACGGCACCACATGGTTCGACCGCACCAATTATTTTGAGAATGTGCCGACACCAGCGCTTGAAATGGCGCTGTGGATGGAATCGGACCGCTTGGGCCATTTGCTGGGGGCTGTTACGCAGGAAAAGCTGGATAACCAAATCGGCGTTGTTCAAAATGAAAAACGCCAGGGCGATAACGATCCCTACGGACTAGTGGAATACCGCCAACTGGAAGGCTTGTTCCCGGTTGGCCACCCATACCGCCACTCAACCATCGGCTCGCTGGAAGACTTGCAAGCTGCCTCTTTGGACGACGTTAAAGATTGGTTCCGCCAGTATTACGGCGCGTCAAACACCGTTATTGTTCTGGCTGGTGACATCGACGCCGAGACAGCACGCCCAATGATGGAAAAATACTTCGGCGATATCGCAGCAGGACCGGCCCTCAAGCAACACCGCGCGTGGGTACCAACGCGGGTTAACAATACCGTCGAAGAGATGGTTGACCTGAAAGCACCGCAGGTGCGCATCTACCGCAACTGGGCGGTTGCACCGCGCACCGACCTGGATGCTGCCGAACTGGTTGTGGCGGCCGATGTGCTTGGCGGCGGTAAAAATTCACGGCTGTATCAGGCGCTTGTTTACAATAATCAGCTTGCCGTCAGCGTAAACGTCAGCATGCAACCGTTCGAACTGACCAGCATGTTTGAAGTGCAGGTAACCTTGAAGCCCGGCGTTGATGAAGTCGAAGCAATGCGATTGATCGATGAAGTTATGGATACTTACTTAGCTGAAGGCCCGACAGCGGCTGAATTGAAGCGGGTGAAAACCAGCATCATCGCCGGTCAGGTGCGCGGACTGGAGGAAGTTGGCGGATTTGGGGGTAAGGGCACAGCCCTGGCACAGAGTGAGCTCTATGCCCGTAATCCCAATTTCTACTCAAAATCGGTTGACCATTTGAACAATGCATCTGCTGCCGAAATTCTGGAATCTTCCCAGAAGTGGCTCGGGCAGGGCTATTACCAGCTTACGGTTCGCCCGGTGCGAGAATATGCCACCAGCGACGGTATTGATCGTTCTGGCGGTCTGCCGACTGTCGGTGATTTGCCCGACCTAACATTCCCTGCGATCGAAGAAGCAACGCTTGCTAACGGCATGCGCGTTGTTGTCGCTAACCGTCCGACCGTTCCGGTTGTGACAATGGCGATGCAGTTTGATGCGGGCTATGCCGCTGATGCGGGCCGTCCGCTGGGCACTGCAAGTTTTGCGTTGTCGATGATGGACGAGGGCACGGCAAGCCGCACTGCGCTGGAAATTTCAGCCGAAACCGAGGGACTGGGTGCAACGCTTTCAACCGGCTCCAATCTAGACATGAGTACGGTTAGCCTGTCGGCACTGAAGCCAAATTTGGATGCTTCGCTGGCGCTGGCCGCTGATGTTGTGCGCAACCCCGCGTTTAATCAGGATGAAATCGACCGCTTGAAGCCACGCTGGATACAAAGCATCGCACAGGAAAAAGCTCAGCCTGTTCAATTGGCGCTGCGTACTCTGCCCGCCATATTATACGGTGAAGGTCACAGTTACAGCGTGCCCTATACCGGTTCTGGCACCGTTGCGGCCATCGAAAGTATGAAACGCGATGACTTGGTTGCTTTCCATACAGATTGGATACGGCCTGATAACGCCACGATCTTCATGGTAGGCGATATCACGCTCGCAGAAGCAACAGCCTCTCTTGGCCGTACATTTGGTGATTGGCAGGCTCCAACGACGCCCGCGCCCGCTAAAAATATTGGTGAAACGGCGCTGCCAGACAGTGCACGGATTATTATCGTTGATAAGCCGGGGTCACCTCAGTCGCTTATTCTGGCGGGGCATTTGTATCCTTCAAGCGGAAACCCGGCGTTCCAGACACAGGAAATGGCCAGTGATATTTTGGGCGGCGAATTTACGAGCCGGGTCAATATGAACCTGCGTGAGGACAAAGGGTGGGCCTACGGCGCTTACACCTTTACCACGGGTGCCCGAGGTCAGCGCATGTGGCTTGTGTATGCGCCGGTGCAAACCGACAAAACCAAGGAATCGATTGCAGAACTGGGCAAAGAGTTCGGTGCCTATCTGGGTGACCGCCCAGCGACTGCAGAGGAGCTTTCGCTCTTTGTGTCAAAGCGGGTTAATAGCTTGCCAGGCCAGTTTGAAACCGCAAACTCAGTGCTTGCTAGCATGCTATCAAATAACCGCTACGGCAGGCCTAATGATTATGTTCCCAGCCTGAAGGGCCAGTTCCAGTCGCTTGATATTGACGCCATTAAAGCGCAGGCACAGGCAAATATTCACCCGGGTTCGTTGACGTGGCTAATTGTTGGTGACCGCGCCGCAATTGAGCCGGGCATCCGCGAGCTGAATTTGGGCACGATTGAAGTATGGGACGCTGACGGTAATAAAGTCGAATAGCGCCAATTAAGAATATTGCCGTTCGGCTACGGCCGGGCAGCATCAAATTAACACCGTAAACGTCAAACTTGGGGATAATTTGCAGTGGATTTTTCGCTTAATGAAGACCAACGCGCCATTCAGGATATGGCTCGTGCCTTCACCGCCGACAGGATAACCCCGCACGCGCACCAGTGGGACGAAGACAAAGTTTGGCCAACTGACGTAGCTCGCGCCGCCGGTAAACTGGGCTTTGGCGGCATTTATGTTTCTGAAGACGGCGGCGGCTGCGACCTTAACAGGGTCGATAGCGTGCTGATTTTTGAGCAGCTCTCTATGGGTTGCCCGTCAACTGCGGCGATGATTTCAATCCATAATATGGCCACCTGGATGATCGACCGCTTCGGCAACGCCGAACAACGCGAGCGTTTGGTGAGTTCGCTGGCGACACTGGACACAATGGCGAGCTATTGCCTGACCGAGCCCGGCGCAGGCAGCGACGCCGCCGCCGTGAAAACCAAAGCGGTGCGTGACGGCGACAGTTATGTGCTCAATGGTGCCAAGGCGTTCATTTCGGGCGGTGGCACCAGCGACGTTTATGTTGTGATGGCCCGCACCAGCGATGCCAAAGAGTCTAAAAACAACGCACGCGGTATCAGCTGTTTTGCGGTCGAGAAAGACACGCCCGGCCTGTCGTTTGGCGCGCAGGAAAAGAAACTGGGCTGGCACAGTCAACCCACCTGCGCAGTGAT
>JAJFIU010000011.1 GCA_021774695.1 Alphaproteobacteria bacterium
GTCAGTTGGCTCAGGGCGTCAGCGAAAATTTCCGGGGTGGGCGGCGGCATGCTGAGTCTGGTCGCTGAACGTACGAAACGCTTGTAGTTGGCTTCCGGCCGGAAAAGCATCGGTTTATTCTGTGCAATTTGGTAGGCCTTCATGCCTTCAAAGCATTGCTGGCCAAACTGTACGCAGGTGGCGGCTGGGTTTATTTTTACCTCGCCGAAAGGGATAAGTTGGCCCGCTTGCCAGATGCCGCTCACATAATCAGCCCGGTACATGATCGGCGCAAGTTCTTGGCCAAACCCTAACGGCGAGGGAAGCGCGTATCTACCCAATAGCGCTGTGACGTTCGGTTTGTTTTTTAGTTCAGATGTCATTTAGATAACCTTGGGGTCATTCAGAAACGCCGTCCCGAAGGTAAGCATCGGTGCCGTCAAGCCAGTCTTCCCGCGGAGGGTTAAAAACATCCACATCAAGTGTATCTTCCAGCGCAATGGCGCTGTGGGGCAAGTGCGGAGGTATAACCAGCACATCACCAGCGCGGACTATTTTTTCTTCCCGCTGGTCCTCGCCCAATAGAAACTTTAAGGCACCGCTGAGAACATAGGTGATCTGTTCGTTGTGGTGGCTGTGCATGGGCACGATGCCGCCCTTTTTAATGTAAATATGGGCAATCATCATGTTGGTGCCAGTGATCAAGCGGCGTTCAATATGGTCGTTCAATTCTTCGCGGGGCATATCTTCCCATGTGTGAAGGTGAGCGGGGGCAGGTTGATCTGTCATGACATCTTCCTTTGGGTGTAGTATTTTGAGGATTAGAATTTAACTAACCACGCCGTAAAAACCGATTGTGGCGGTATTGATCATCAAAAAATAGAGTGAAAACGACGATTTTTAGACTGCAAATTGGCTAAAATATCGAGAGAGTGCCGTTTATTGTGAAGTTTGGCTGGCGGATTTGCGCTGCGGGAAGCGTTTGTCGTGAGGCCAGATCGAAGCAGTAGATTGCTGCAAAAATAAAACGCGGGAGAGAGACCTCCCCCGCGAATTACAATCTTGTAGGTGGAATTATTTAGTCTGCCGTTATGTATGCCGCAGTGCGTTAATCGGTTTTGAGCGAGCAACCACATAGGCGCGTGATCCAACCGTAACCCACGCCGCTATCAAGGTTGCCACGCTGGCAACAAGGAAAGGTATGACGGTCAGGTCGATCTGGAAAATGAAGTTGTTTAACCAGTCCGACAAGAAATACCAGGCAAGGGGCCAAGCAATAAGGTTGGCAACAATAACAGGCTTGGAAAACTGCAACGTGAGCAACCGCACAATCAACCAAGTGGTGGCACCGAACACTTTGCGAATGCCAATCTCGCGGGTGCGGTTTTCGGTAGCAAAACTTGCCAATCCATATAGCCCCAGCGATGAAATGATGATTGCGAGCGAAGAAAATACCGCAAAGATCACGCTGGCTGCGGCTTCGCCCTGATATTGGTCAGCAATCCGGTCATCGACAAAATCCATCTGGAACGGCGTGTTTGGGGCGAATTGCCTCCAGATAGTTTCGATTTGTGTGGTTAGCGCCGGCAAATTGCTGGTCTCAAAATAAACCGATAATTTGCGCAATGATTGCTCATCAACCAGATATACTGTTGGGCTAATGCTCTCGCGGGCGGACCGCTCAATAAGGTCGGGTATTACGCCAGCAACAGTTGCATTGATATTTTTGCTGGTATCGGAAACGTCGGCAAGCATTCGGAATGTTTGATTAATCGCGTCACTTGCTGAAGCAAAGCCGAAGGCGCGAGCGGCGGTTTCGTTAATCACCACGTTGCCGTCCCGAACATCTCCATCGAAAGGCCGGATCAAATCATTGGCAAACTGCTGATCTTGCACTCGGCCTGCAACTGCCTTGACGTCATAAGTTCCAAAATAATCGAAATCGACTTGCCGCATCACCAGCACCACAGGCTCGTCCTGGCCAGCGATGGTTGCTCTTGTCCCGCCTCTAAATCCATCTGCGGGCACCCAGCCTGATAGTGTTGTAGATTTCACGTCTGCAAGATTTGCCACACTTGTTTTGAAGGCGGGTGCATTGCGCCGTAGGTCTGGCTCGTCGAATCCATGTACGATCAGCATGCCGTTAGTGCGGTAACCCGCATCAATGGTCTGCATGTAGGAGGTCTGATTGTAAACGACGATGGTAGCGATCAGCAGCATGATTGAGGCTGCAAACTGGATCACCACCAAAATACTGCGATGACGGTCACCGCTTGAGTTGGCTGAAGCCTGGGAATGCAATACGTCCGCAGGCTGATAAGATGTTAGCAGCCATGCCGGATAAGCACCGCCCAGCAGCGTAATTAATGCTGTCGCGGCAAGGATGATCGGTATTTGTCCCGCGTCGTTTATAAGATCCAGCGAAAGCTCTTTATTGAGAAAGTTACTATAGTAGGGCAGCGCAACTTCCGCCGCAGTCAAGGCAATCACCACCGAAATCATAACCGTTAGCAGCGTTTCGCCAATAATCTGAACGGTAAGCTGCTTGCGGCTTGCTCCCATCACTTTGCGAACACTGATTTCCTTGAGGCGTTTTGTACCTCGTGCGGCGGTCAGGTTAGCGAAATTCATTACGGCCATTGCCAAGATCAGAAACGCAACCACGCTGAATGAAATCAGGTTGGCAACGCTGCCAGGCGGCTTGATTGGCCGCACTGGTGCACCATACAGGTGAATATCTTTAATGGGGATGACCTCCCAACGCGCAATTGCGGTGGCACTGTCGAACGGCATGCCAAACTCTTTAATTTCAGGGGTGGCGAACCGATCAATAAAATCCGGGAATTTAGCGTTAAGCGCTTCTAACGAACTGCCAGGTTCCAATTCAAGATACACATACATGTTGGTCGCCATCCAACGTCCGGAGATGTTGGGTTGTGCGGCAAATACCGCGTCGTCCAGCAGAACCAGCATGTTCATTTCAAGGTGGCTGGTTTGGGGCAAGTTTTCAAATACACCAGTTATCCGGTAATCGCGTTGCCCTGCGTCAAGTGTCATGGTGATAGAGCGATTCAGGGCACTTTCAGATCCAAAATATTTTTTCGCGGCGTCAGCAGAAATTACAACAGAAGATGTATCAACGAGCGCGTTTTCTCGGCTACCCTCAATAAACCGAACATCAAGCAAGCTGAAGGCGTTGTTGTCAGCATAAAAAACCGGCTCACTGTATAGATCGTCGCCGCTTCTAACCGGTGCGGTGGTTGGCAGCAGTCGGGTTAACTGATTAATTTCGGGGAACTCTTCGAGGAAGCCAAATTTGGCGCGCCCAGAACCCATCGATGAATGGATAGGAGCGCGGCCCGGCAGCGTAAAGTGCGCTTGCATTCGGACTATATTTTCGCTTCCTTCAATGTGTTTATCGTAGCTGAGTTCATCAACAACAAACAGCGTGATCAAGGTGACAGCCATTAATCCCAGCGCCAAACCGGCGATATTGATGAATGTAAAAAGCGAGTTGCGGGCCATAGTGCGCAGCGCTGTTTTCATATAGTTTTGGAACATAGGAAGGCTTTCCGGGTTAAGGTTGGGTTTCAATTAGGACAATTACCGGATTATGAGCAATTTTAGTGCCAGTGACGCGGTCACAATAAGCATATATATTTCAATACCTTATTCTCTATAACTATAGTTGATATCGTCCCAATTGTTCGATTTTGAACACCTTTGTCCACTATCGAACACCCTCGTGCGGGCGTCCATGTAAACCATTTCCATATTGCCGGGAATGTGGATAATGAAGGTGGCTGACACATGTCCGTGCAGGCGAACAGGTAGCGAGTGATTGATGACAGAGGATGTTTCCGAGAGATATTCTGACTTTGACAAATGGTCGGCTGAAGACGCCGTTACCGCTATGTATGAAGGGCAATTGGAGGCACTCGCCGCCCTTCGGCCTGCTTTGGCCGATATCTCAACAGCCGTTACCAAGGCCGCCGCCACACTTGGCGAAAAGGGTAGATTGGTGTACGTGGGCGCAGGCACATCGGGCCGATTAGCTGTGCAAGACGGTGCGGAGCTGAAACCAACCTTCAACTGGCCCCAATCCAGAACAGTTTTTTGTATCGCCGGAGGGTTGGAAGCCTTAACCGTCAGCATTGAAGGTGCTGAAGATTCTATCGATGGTGGCATCACCGCTATGCGGCAAAATGATGTGAACAAGGCTGATGTGGTGATCGCGGTAGCCGCCAGCGGGCGAACGCCTTATACGCTTGGTGCTCTGCGCGAAGCCAAAAAGCGCGGGGCGCTAACCATTGGGATTAGCAACAATCCTGCCACGCCGATTGTGAAGGAAGCTGACGTTGGCATTTTGGCTGAAACCGGCAGCGAATTGGTCGCCGGCTCCACTAGGATGAAAGCGGGAACAGCGCAGAAAGTGATCCTGAACATGATCTCCACGGCGGTTATGGCGCGTATGGGCAGGGTGTACCGTGGTTATATGGTGGATATGGTGATCTCCAATCAAAAACTGGCTAACCGAGCGGTTGGAATGGTTAGCGAAATTGCCGGATGCAGCCCGGAATCGGCGCAGGCAGCACTTGATCAGGCGAAAAACCATATCAAAACCGCGATACTTATTTGCAGCGGAATACCGGCCGAAAAATGTACAGAGGTTTTGGCCGCGCACAGTGGAAACTTGCGAAGCGCACTAGAAACCAAACAAGTGCACAAAAGCGAAAGTTAAGACAAAATCATGACGGATTTAATTGCGGAATTGACGGAAAAATTAAGCGCTGGTGCCGTTGTAACAGGCGCAGATGTCGCTGCGCGCGCAACCAGTTACTGGGACGCTAGCCCGATGAAGGCTAGGGCCATTCTGCGGCCCGCTAACACGGGTGAAGTCTCCATAATTTTGACGCTTTGCAACGAGCGGGGTCAAAAAGTTGTAACCCACGGCGGATTGACCGGTTGCGTGCAGGGGGCCAGCTCCGGCGACGACGACTTTGTACTCTCCATGGAGCGAATGACAGCCGTAGAGGATATCGACACGGTTTCTCACACCCTCACAGTGCAAGCGGGGGCGGTGTTAGAGACTGTTCAAAACGCGGTACGTGATCAGCGTATGTTCCTGCCGCTTGATTTGGGCGCGCGCGGGTCTTGCACGATCGGCGGCAATTTGGCCACCAACGCTGGCGGCATCAATGTTATCCGCTACGGGATGGCACGCGCGTTGGTGTTGGGCCTTGAGGCGGTGCTGCCGGATGGCACTGTTCTTTCCTCAATGAATAAAATGCTAAAAAATAACGCAGGCTTTGACCTCAAACAGTTGTTTATCGGCACCGAAGGCACACTTGGGGTAATTACCCGCGCGGTGTTGCGTTTGCAGCCGCAATCGACAACAAAAAATACAGCGCTGGCGGCACTGTCCGATTTCAGCGATGTCCCAAAGTTGCTTAATCATCTGAAGGGGTCGGTCGGCGCAAGCCTTTCGGCCTTTGAAGCTATGTGGGGCAATTATGTTAGGGCAGTGACCGAGCCCGGCTGGCACACAGCACCAATGGACCGAAGTCATCCCTACTATATTTTATTTGAGTGCGACGGTAGCGACCCGGTCCGAGATGATGATCGCTTCATGGAAGTTGTCGAACAGGCCTTTGACGAAGGTCTCATCGTTGACGCGGTGCTGCCCAAATCCGAGGCTGAACGCCAGGCCCTTTGGGCAATACGGGATGATTTCGAAGCAGTGTTGTCACCAAAGCCGGTGTTTCTTTATGACGTTAGTTTGCCGATAACCTCTATGGAGGCATACGTTGCAGATGTGCAGGCGTTATTGAAAGAGCGGCTGCCAAACAGCGACTTGTTTACACTGGGCCATGTGGGCGATGGCAACATTCATTTCTTTGTCAGGGCCAATACGGAAGCCACCGATGCGCGCTCACTTTCGGATTGCTCTATATACGAACCCTTGGTTAAATACAGCGGTTCGGTATCGGCTGAGCACGGCATTGGCTTCGAGAAGAAGAAATGGTTGGCTCAGTCCAGAAGTGCGGCGGAAATTGCCGTGATGCGAAAACTGAAGGCGACATTTGATCCCAACCGAACACTCAATCCCGGCGTGGTTATCGATTAACGCTTCCGTCAGCGGTGAAAAGCACACCCTTTTTGCACCAGTACCGTCAAATTTTGGGTGATTTCTCCGTTAATCTGACTATTCACAATTAGTTGCTAACGCTTGGTCTTGCCTTTGGCCCAATTAGTCGCTTTGATAGGGACGGGTGAACGCTCGCTGTGCCACAAGGCACGGGCTGGGCTAACCAAAAGGTCCAGGCTGGGCAAAAATGAAAAAATGCCACACAGAAAAACTGTGGGTAAAAGCAACAAAAGACCGTAAGGGGTTATCGTAATGATTAGAGGCATGATTGTCTTATCGGCACTGTTTGTGTTTGCTGCTGGTGCAGCGTCTGCAGACGCCGTTAAACAAACCAAGGGCAGTTTCGTAGACAAATTCAGGCAGTTGGACGAAGTGTTGCCAACGCCGAATGTATACCGTAACGCCGCCGGCGAACCAGGCCACCAATATTGGCAGCAAAAAGTCGATTATAAAATCAAGGCCAGCCTTGATGAGGACAAGCGCCGGATTACTGCTTCGGAAACTATTCGTTACCAGAATAATTCACCGGACACACTGAAGTATTTATGGCTGCAGCTTGATCAGAATGTGTTTAGAAACGATTCGATGTCAGAGCGGAGCAACTCGTTCGCCGGCATTGGTCGCCGCGGCCCTGTTACAAATGCGGCGAGCGGCAATACGCCAGCCAAAATGAGCCTCGGGGAACTTCGCCGGCAGCAATTTATGCAAGACCACGAGCTTGGCTATGTTATCGGCGGCGTATCCCGCACTGACGGCTCGCCCCTCAAGTTCACCATTGTAGGCACGCTAATGCGTGTTGATTTGGCCACGCCCCTGAAGCCGGGCGGAGACACTGTTTTCAATGTCGATTTCACCTTCAATATGGTTGAAGAAAACACGGTTTCGGCGCGTGGTGGTTACGAGCACTTTCCTGACGACGCCCGGGAAGGCGGCAATGATATTTTCCTGCTGGCCCAGTGGTTCCCGCGACTTGCGGCTTATACCGACTATGAAGCATGGACCAACAAAGAGTTTTTAGGCCGCGGCGAGTTCACGCTGGAATTCGGCAACTATGACGTTGAGATGACCGTACCTGCCGACCATGTTGTGTCGTCAACCGGCACGCTTGAGAACGCCAGCGATGTGCTTACCCGTGAGCAGCGCCGCCGTCTGAAGCAGGCTGAAGCTGCAGAACGACCTGTCTTTATCGTAACCGCTGAAGAGGCGCTGGAGAACGAGAAAGAAGGCACAGACGACGTTAAAACCTGGCGCTTTAAAGCCGAAAACGTGCGTGATTTTGCTTGGGCTTCTTCGCGCAAGTTTATGTGGGATGCCAAAGGGTATAAACAGGACGGCAATGTTCAGCCATTCGTTATGGCCATGTCCTTCTATCCAAAAGAAGGCGGCGACCTGTGGAAGAAATATTCCACCGAAGCTGTTGTGCATACTCTAGAGGTTTATTCGCGCTTTTCGTTTGATTACCCCTATCCGGTTTCGCAGTCGGTAAACGGCCCGGTTGGCGGCATGGAATACCCCATGATCACCTTCAATGGCCCGCGCACCAAGCTGCAAGACGATGGCAGTCGCACCTATAGCCAAGCCGAAAAACGCTTCCTTATCGGCGTGGTTATCCATGAAGTAGGGCATAATTATTTCCCGATGGTGGTTAACTCGGACGAGCGTCAATGGACCTGGATGGACGAGGGACTTAACAGCTATCTGGACGGCGTTGCTGGCCGCGAATGGGACCCGACCATTCCGTGGGGCGTGGAGCCGCGCGATATCACGGGTTACATGAAATCACAGGACCAAACGCCGATCATGACCCAGTCTGACAGTGTTTGGAAACTGGGGCCGAATGCCTATACCAAGCCGGCGGCAGCCCTGAACATTCTGCGCGAAACAATTATGGGGCGCGAGCTGTTTGATTTTGCTTTCAAAGAGTATGCTCAGCGCTGGATGTTCAAACGGCCAACGCCGTCAGATTTTTTCCGCACCATGGAAGAGGCGTCTGGCGTCGATCTGGACTGGTTCTGGCGCGGTTGGTTCTATAGCACTGACCATGTGGATATTTCGCTGGATGCGGTGCACAAGCTGCGGCTTGATACCCACGATCCGGACATTGATTTCGCGCGTCGCCGCGCCGAAGAAGCAGATAAGCCCGCCTCGCTGTTTGACGAGCGTAACCGGGCAGAAGGCAAGCGGTTGTGGGTTGAATTAAACCCGGATGTCAGCGATTTTTATGACACCAACGACCGTTTCACGGTTACCAATAAAGAGCGCAATAAATATCAGGACTTCCTGAAGGGTCTTGATGACTGGGAACGCAAGGTGCTGGACCGTGCGCTGGCCGAGAATAAAAATTATTATATTCTCGATTTTTCCAATCGGGGCGGTTTGGTTATGCCGATCATTCTTGAGCTGACCTTTGCAGACGGCAGTGTTGAGAACATGCATATCCCGGCTGAAATTTGGCGCCGGACGTCGGATGCGGTGAAAAAGCTGATCGTGACCGACAAGGAACTGACGCAGGTTTTGGTTGATCCTAAATGGGAAACCGCTGATGTGGACGTGGAAAATAACTATTACCCACGCCGTATCATTCCGTCTCGCATCGAAGCGTTCAAATCGCCTAAATCCAAGGCGAAGGTGTCGCGCGATATTATGCAGGACATCAAAACCAAGGTTAAAGAGGAAGAGAAAAAAGACTGATGTCGCATAAACTTTTGCGTGCCTTCGGGCTTCTTATCCTAATCACGGCGGGCGCTTTTACGGTGCCCGCCGTTGCACATCAACAAAAAGCTGCCATTACCAAAGTGCTGTTTAACCCGCGCACCGGCAACATAGAGGTGATGCACCGCTTTTACATTCACGATGCCGAGCACGCGGTGCGGCAGATTTTCGGCAAAGACGCAGATATCATCGGCTCGGCGGAGACCCAGAGTATTTTTGCGGACTATGTTGGCGAGCGTTTTGCCTTGATTAACGGGGAAACCACGCTGCCGCTTGCGCCAGTTGGTTTTGAGATCGAGCGGGTGTTTTTTTGGGTCTACCAGGAAACACCGATGGTATCCGGCATCGACGACCTCACGATCAAACATGACGCGCTGCGCGACGTGTGGCCCCAGCAAATCAACACCGTAAATATCGAGGGCTTGGACGAAGTTAAAACTGCAACCTTCGACGGATCAGTTGAGCTGAAAACGATCAGAATTAAAGAGTAGCGACTAGCGTTACCTGCGCCCGAAAAGTTTTTCGATATCCGCCAGCTTCAGCTCCACATAGGTGGGGCGGCCGTGATTGCACTGGCCTGAGTGCGGGGTTTCTTCCATTTCGCGCAGTAGTGCATTCATTTCATCAACGGTTAACCGACGACCGGCGCGCACACTGCCATGGCAGGCCATGGTGCCAGACACATCTTCCAGTTTTTCTTTCAGGCTTAATGCCTCATCCAGTTCGGTCAATTCGTCGGCGAGATCGCGCACCAAACCTTTAACATCCAGTTTGCCCAGCATGGCGGGCACTTCGCGCACCATCACCACATTGTCGCCGAACGGCTCTACGATTAGCCCTAACGCAGCCAGTTCGTCCGCGCGGGCCAGCAAGCGGGCTGCGGGCTCTTCTTCCAGCTCAACAACTTCGGGCAGCAATAGGGCTTGGCGGGCAACCCCGGTTTCAGCGATCTGTTTTTTCATGCGCTCGTAAACCAGGCGTTCGTGGGCTGCGTGTTGGTCTACAATCACCAAGCCGTCAGCGGTTTGGCTAACAATATAGGTGGCGTGCACTTGCCCGCGCGCGGTCCCTAGCGGGTAATTCCCGGCGGCGGGGTCGGCACCGTAAGCTGACTGTTCGACGCCCCGAGCGCTTGGTGCTGCCATCTCGCCGCGCGCCTCGAAACCCATTTGTTCGTTTTCACTGAAGCCACCAGCTTGCCCGTATTGACCAGGCCTGGATTGATCAGGTGCGTATATCTGGTTAACCACGTCGGTAAACCCGCGTGGCAGGTTCGGTGCGCCGCCCGCCGCAGCGGAGCGCGCCCACGGCATTGCTGGGCCGCCTGTATGCGGCTGCATGGCCCCGAGGGCCGCGTCAGAAACGGTGGTCGATGCGCGGTGCCCAGCACCGGCCAGCGCATGCCGCAGCGACGAGACAATAAGCCCGCGCACGAGCCCGGCGTCGCGGAAACGAACCTCAGCCTTGGCAGGATGCACGTTCACGTCAACAAAACTGGCGGGAACGTCCAGAAACAGGGCAAGCGACGGGTGTCTGTCACGTGCCAGATAGTCCCGGTATGCGCCGCGTACTGCACCGTTTAGCATGCGGTCTTTCACCGGCCTGCCGTTGACGAACAAATATTGTTGCTGGGCGTTGCCGCGGTTGTAAGTAGGCAAGCCCGCATAGCCGGTCAGGCGCATTCCTTCCCGTTCAGCATCTATTTCCACCGCGTTCGCGCGGAAGTCTTTACCGAGTATGGCCCCAAGCCGTTCCAACCGCGCGTCGTTAATCAGGTCAGTAATTGGCGGTGCTCTGAAGGTGGTGCGGTCACCGTCGGAGAGGCTGAAGGCTACCTCGGGGTGGGCCATCGCCAGCCGTTTCATTACGTCGGATGCTTGTCCGTATTCGGTGCGCGTGGTTTTCAGGAACTTTAACCGGGCAGGAGTGGCGTAAAACAGGTCACGAACTTCAATTACAGTACCAGCGGAAAGGGGGGCAGGCGCAACTTTTGACTTGGTGCCAGCATCAACTGTCACGGTCCAGGCGTCGTCGGCACCGTCGGCGCGCGATGTGACAATCAACCGTGCTACCGCGCCGATTGAAGCTAGGGCTTCACCGCGAAAACCAAGCGAACTGATATTGACAAGGTCTTCATCTTTCAGCTTGGAGGTCGCGTGGCGCTCTACCGACAGGGAAAGCTCGTCTGCCGTCATGCCGCAGCCATCATCTTTCACTTGAATGAGGTCGCGGCCACCATCGCGCAGCACCACATCAATGCGGGCGGCACCTGCATCAATGGCATTTTCCACCAGTTCTTTAACCGCACTTGCGGGTCGCTCAACCACTTCACCTGCCGCGATCCGATTGATCGTCCGGTCAGACAATAGATGGATGATGCCAGCTTTGGCGGGCAGTTGATGTCGGTCGGTTGAATTCATGCCTGCACAGTATCAGCCTTGATAAGAAGTTGGAAGCGGCGGTTGCCTATTTTAGCGGGCGCAATAATTATTAAACCTTCTGGTTGACAATATGGCCTCCACATCTATTATAAACCACATGGTTGAATATACATCAGAACATCTAGATTCGGTTTTTCAGGCGCTGGCAGATCCAACACGACGCGGCATGCTCATTGCCCTTGGCGGTGGCCCCAGCAGCATCAGTGAACTTGCTAAGCCGTATGATATGTCGCTGGCGGCGGCATCCAAACATATAAAAAAGCTGGAGACGGCAGGGCTGATAGAGCGCGAGGTTGTTGGCAGGGTGCACCACTGTCGCCTGTCACCCGAGCGACTGAGAGCAGCGCGTGACTGGTTGCAGGTTTACGAGCGTTTTTGGAACAAGAGCCTTGATGCACTGGAAGCCGCATTATTGTTGGATACCGAGAAAATGCCTGAGAAATCGCCGGGCGGCCTTCCGGAACCAGCCAACGACAAAAAGGGAATAGATCATGCCAATGACGAATGAAGAGCATGGCCGTATGACGGCACCAGGTACCGTTGTGATTGAGCGAATACTGCCAGGTCCAATTGAGCGGGTTTGGGCGTTTTTAACCGAGTCAGACAAAACGGTGAAATGGTTTGCTGCAGCGAACATGGACCTACGTGTGGGCGGCGCTGTTGAGTTGCTTTTTGGTAATAATGACCTGTCTCCAGTGAAAGAAGAAGCACCCGAAAAATACAAGGATGTTTGCGACACAGGGACAACGATGGTCGGCCATATCCTCGCGGTGGAGCCGCCCAAATTACTTTCTTATACCTGGAGTGAAGACGAGGACGGCGCGTCAGATGTTACTTTTGAACTTGCAGAACTAGACGGCAAAGTGAAACTCACGCTGACCCACAGAAAATTATTTGATAGTGATATATTGGTGGGGGTTTCAGCTGGATGGCACGCGCATGTCGCGATTATGGTTGACATATTGGAGGGAAAAACCCCGAGGCCGTTCTGGTCTACTCACATGCAGTTAGAGACGGAGTATCAAAAAATACTGTTCCCCTAAAGAGGGGAAAACCAATGAAAAAAAAGCACCCAATCGGGTGCTTTTTTATATCTGGTGTCTGGCTATGTGTAAGCGCTAGTTAAGAGCCTGAACCCGTGCTAATTCGCTCAACTTCAACATTGTCCGGGCGCAGTTGCCGCTCGCCTAATTCCAGCAGTTCCCCCAGAATGATGGTTTTTTTAACCACATCCAGTTTTTCCTGCCCGGCGTTAGAGCGTACGTCCGGCTCACCGAAACCTATGCGCGCCAGCAGGCCTTGTTCGCCTTTGCTTTTAGGCGGCGAGGGCACATATGTTTTGCCTGGGAACAGGGCCTCAAATGCGCGGCGCCCCGGGTCCATATCCTGTGCCTTCGGCTCGCCAGCGCGAGGCGGTTTCAGGTCTGCTTCCGGCGGCACCACAAGTGGTGGCCGATCAACGACAGCAAATTCATCAGGTGAATTTTTGCCGCTGCCGCACGCTGTCAGCGCGGCACATGATAACAAAATAACAGACAGCCGAATGGCATTCATTGGTTTTCTCCCGAGAGATCAGTATTAGGGGCGGTCACCATCAAGGTGGCCTTCCTTTGAGGTTTTTTTAAGGCTTTTACGCCCGTCCCGCAAGCCATCAATCAACAACATGATAACACCGACAGTAATTGCACTGTCTGCAACGTTGAAAACATAGAAATTATAGTCGAACGCATGAAGATGGATAAAATCAACAACCGCACCGTGAACAAACCGATCAATCAGGTTGCCGACCGCGCCGCTGAGGATAAGCACAAGCGAAGCAGTCTCGAATTTACGTTCCGATTTGCGCAACCAAAACAATAACCACAGGCTAATTGCCATGGTGAGGACGACAATGCCCCATTTGCCCAGTGCATCACCAAGCGGCAAGCCCATGGAAATACCCTTGTTCCAAACCATGGACAGACTGAAAAACGGCAATATCTCCACTGACCCTTTGGAGGGAAGATCATAAACATTAAGCACCCACCATTTCGACAACTGGTCAAACGCCACCAGCACCAAAATGGCTAGCAAACCCTTTCGGAAATAGTCACCAGATTTTACGGTAAGTCCTGATTTGATGGTAGATCCTGGCATTACTCGGCTGCTTGACTATCGAACTTGGTGACCGCACCGGCGCACCGGTTACACAGATCGCCGTTGTCGGTAACCTCGTCGGAGACAACCCAGCAACGCTCACATTTATCGCCGCTAGCAACGCTGGCTACAACACTTACACCATCGATATTTTCGCGGGTGAAGGCAGCCGGATCATGTGTGCCGACCGCGATTGTCGCTGCCGACGTGATGAAGATTTCAGCCAGATCAAGACCGTCAAAAACCTGCGCATCAGCAGCATCAGATACCGAGACGCTAACCTGCGCCTGCAAGCTGGAGCCAATGGTCTTCTCGCGCCGCATCATTTCAAGTGCAGCAGTTACAACGCCGCGAACCTTACGAATGCGGGCCCACTTTTCCGCCAACGCATCGTCGCGCCAGTCGGCGGGTGTTGCCGGCCAAAGTTCGCGGTGAACACTGGGTGTACCTTCGCCGAAACGCGCCTGCCAAATTTCTTCCGCTGTGAAGGATAAAACCGGCGCAAACCAGACAGTCAGACGGTTGAAAACTGCGTCCAGCACCGTGCGCACAGCCCGGCGACGCGTATCACTGAAGCTATCGCAGTAGAGAGCATCTTTTCGCACATCAAAATAGAAGGCCGATAGTTCCATAATGCAGAATTGATAAAGCTCTCGGAACACAGGGTTGAAGTCATATTCGGCAGCACGCTCGCGCATAAAGGTATCAAGCTCGGCCAGCCGGTGCAGCATCAGGCGGTCCAGCTCAGGCATTTCTGCCATTGGCAGGCTTTCCTCTGCGCTGAAACCATGCAGGTTGCCGAGCATATAACGCATCGTATTACGAATTTTGCGGTAGGCATCCACTTGGCCTTTGATGATTTCCTCGGAAATTCGAACATCTTCCTTATAGTCCACCGCAGCGACCCAAAGGCGCAGAATATCGGCGCCGTATTGGTCAATGATTTTATGTGGCGACACCGCATTACCCGAGGATTTGGACATTTTCCGGCCGTCCCCGTCCAGCGCAAAGCCGTGGGTCATTACATCTTTGTAGGGCGCGCGACCGCGAGTGCCGCAACTTTCCAGCAGGCTGGATTGGAACCAGCCCCTGTGTTGGTCAGAACCTTCCATATAGAGGTCAGCAGGCCACGCCAATTCTTCGCGTTGCTCCAAAACAAAGGCGTGTGTGCAACCGCTGTCGAACCATACGTCTAGAATGTCATGGATCTGCTCGTAGTCGTCGATGCTGTATTTGTCGCCCAGCAGATCTTGCGGCGGCACGGCAACCCAGGCGTCTGCGCCGCCTTTTTTAACGGCTGCTACAATGCGCGCGTTTACCTCTGCGTCCACCAAATAGTCGCCGCTTTCTTTGTTCACGAAAACGGTGATCGGCACGCCCCATGCCCGCTGGCGAGAAATTACCCAATCCGGGCGGTCAGAAACCATGGCATTAATGCGGTTTTTGCTGACCGCAGGGTACCAATTGGTTGCCTCAATCGCCTTTACCGCTTTGTCGCGCAAGCCGGTTTTTTCCATCGAGATAAACCACTGCGGTGTATTGCGGAATATCAGCGGCGCTTTTGAACGCCAGCTGTGTGGATAGCTGTGGGAAAGTTTGCCCTGGGCTACCAGCGCATCTGAACCGGTCAAAAGCTCGCACACTTTGTCTGCCACCTTGTAAACATGGTGGCCGGCAACCAGCGCAACATCGTCGTAATAGCAGCCAGACTCGTTGACCGTGTAGGGCACAGGAAGGCCAAATTTTACATGGCCAACCTGATAGTCATCGTCGCCGTGACCGGGTGCGGTATGGACAAAGCCAGTACCTGCTTCAACGGTTACATGGTCACCCGGCAGCATGGGTACGTCAAAATCGTAGAACTCGCCTGCGTCTGCGTGACCGCGCCAAGGATGCGCGAGGATAGTGCCCTCAAAGGCACGGCCTTTACAGCGAGCGGTGATTTCATGGCCGGTAATGCCTGCACGCGCTGCGAATTCACCGAGCAATGTTTCTGCAACAAGCAATTCGGCGCCGATTTGCAGCATGCACTCTTCGTCTACACCGGTAACTTTGACCCGAATATAGTCGATATCAGGCCCGTAACAGACGGCCCGGTTCGCCGGGATAGTCCAGGGTGTGGTGGTCCAGATGACGATGCGGGCGCCGTTTAGGTCAGTGCAGTTGGTTGAAACCACTTCGAAAGCCACATCAATTTGGGTTGATGTATGGTCGTGATATTCAACTTCGGCTTCCGCAAGCGCTGTTTTTTCCACAGGTGACCACATCACCGGTTTGGAGCCGCGGTAAAGTGAGCCGTCCTCGGCGAATTTCAGCAGTTCTTCAACAATCTGGGCCTCTGAATCAAACGCCATTGTTGTATAGGGGTTGTCCCAGTCGCCGATGATGCCCAGCCGTTTGAATTGCTCGCGCTGGACATTGATCCAGCCGTCGGCAAATTCACGGCATTCGCGGCGAAATTCGATCGGGTCAACATCGTCTTTATTTTTCTTTTTCTTGCGGTATTTTTCCTCAATTTTCCATTCAATCGGCAAACCGTGGCAATCCCATCCCGGTACAAAGGGCGCGTCTTTACCCTGCATTTGCTGAGATTTGACGATGATGTCCTTGAGGGTTTTCTGCATGGCATGGCCAAAGTGAATATCACCGTTGGCGTAGGGAGGGCCGTCATGCAGGATGAATTTTTCGCGGCCAGCGCTGTCTTCGCGCAGTGTTTTGTAGATATCTTCCTTTTCCCATTTGGCTAGAAACTCGGGCTCGCGCTTGGGCAATCCGGCGCGCATAGGGAAATCTGTTTGCGGGAGAAATACGGTGTCGCGGTAGTCGCGTTTGTCTTGGTTGTCGGCAGACATGGGGTGTCGTCTCGCTATATTTTGGGGGCAAACTCAGGTTCGCCGCTCAATTAGAATTGTAAAATGGAATAAATAGGGTCCCGGTCGCCTTTAAAGCGCCGGGCCAGTAATTCGCGTACCAGTAATTCGTATACCTGTAATTCGCATTGATGAACCAAATACGACACACGTCGCAGCCACCATAGATTTTAAGCCAATAAACATAGGGGCGACTTTTATCAGCGAAGCCAACCGGTGTCGAGTGGAAACAGTGGCTTCTTGTTCTGCCAAAATCACGGACGTAAAAAGCCTAGCCTTTTGCACCGAACATGACCCGCCGTTGTTTATCAAGGGTGATCAATTTGGATTGTATTTTGCGCCGCTCCGCCTTGGCCCAAGGCTTGCCTGCCTGCCGGCGCCTGTCGGGCCCGTTGTAGGAACTGGTTTGAACGATAGGCTTCATTTCCGAGAGGGTACTGGAGACCGCTTTGATCAGGCTTTGCCCGGTTAGAGGCATGGCTACAATTTTTGACGCCCCTGCATCCCGGGCTTTCAGCACCGACTGTTGGTCAGGGCCGTGGATACCGAGAATGATCGGAGCAACGGATACATCGACATTGGTCAGGCGAATGAAACGGCAAAAGTCATACCCGCCCAGGTTCGGAAATCCGTCGTCAACCACAAGCATGTTGAAGTTCATTTCTTTGAGAATTGCCAGCGCGTCAATGTTGCTGGTAACCGCAACAGCGCGCCCAACACCTTTTGACCGCAAAATCGGCTTGAACGCCTCAGCGGTTTGACTGTTGGACAGTGCCAACAGAATCGATAGTTTTGCAAACATGTCATCAGACATAGCAGCGACGCGACCCCCTGGTTGCTTGTTACCATTTCGATGAACTGGCCCATTATAGACCAGTCCGTTAAATTATGGTGAAACAATTAACAGAGGCTTAAGCAGCGGGCGGATTATTTGTCTTGGGTTTACTTTTGGTCTAGTTGAATTTGAAATCGGCTGCAGATATGTCATTACCTATATTGTCAAAATCCACAATAAGCTTCCATTGACCGTTTTCGTTTTCAAAAATAAGCAAGACACGGCCGTACGCTCTCTGAATTTCACCATCGTCTTGCGGTATATTAACACGGTATTTTCCGCCAATATGGGCCAGCGTTTCGCCGATGGTGATGAGTTCCTCAGAAAAATCAATTGTCACGTTTGCATTGTTGCTAAACTGTGGCGCAAAATTTCGTCGAATGGCTTCAGTACCCAGTTTGAGGTCACCGCCGTTATTGGCGAAATAAATCTTATCGCTATAGAGCGACAGTAGAGCATCAATGTCTTTGCTATTATAAGCGCTCAACCATTGTTGCATTTTACCGCGAAGGGCATTTTCTTCGGCATTGGCTGGGGTTGCGAAAGCCGATCCAGCGCTTGCTAGCAACAACATTGCTGCAACCGCCAGGTTTTGAACAGACTGTTTCATCGCGGTTCTCCAAGGAGCAGGCGTTAACCACAATATTCCAAAGAATTACACTCTAATGGTTATTCGACGCTTGTATCATCACATGTTTTTTGGGCTTTTCGCTTACGGCGTTTTCGGGACGTAAGATTGAGCGTTTCGACACCAAGTGAGAAAGCCATGGCAAAATAGATATAACCCTTTGGTACATGGATGCCGAGGCCCTCGGCGACCAGGAAAACCCCGATCAGCATAATGAAAGACAGAGCCAGAATTTTCAGGGTTGGGAAACGCTCCAGGAGTTTCGCGATGTAACCGCTGGAAAATATCATGACCAGCATGGCGATGGTCATTGCGGCGATGATAACCGCGATCACCTGGGTTAGGCCGATTGCGGTCATTACCGAGTCGAACGAAAAGATGAGGTCGATAAAGACTACTTGCATCACAACGGCAGTGAAGGTTCCAGAAAAGGATTTCAGGTCGTCTTTATGGTCGCCGGTTACCTCATCATGAATGCTGTTGGTTCCTTTGTATAAAAGGAAGGCACCACCAACCAGCATTAAGAGGTCTTTACCAGATAAATCATGTTCAAAAATCGAAATCCATGGTTCCTGCAGGCTTATGATCCAGGCAACGCCGAACAATAATAGAATGCGCATGGCAAGCGCCAGAACCAGCCCGGTGATGCGGGCTTTTTCACGCTGTTCATCTGGCAAATTCTGAACCATCAACGCAATGAAAACAACATTGTCGATACCGAGAATAATCTCAAGCGATGTAAGTGTCAGAAAGCTGACCCAAATGTTATAGTCGGTGAGGAATTCCATGATATTTTCGGCGCCTGCCCAGTTAATTTAATTCATAGCGCAATATCATGCTTAAGGAAGAATGCCAGCATTTTTTTGGTCCCGGTAAACGGTTTCGCGGTCAATTCGCGAATAACGATCCAGATGTTCAGCTAATATTTCGCCGTAGCGGCCACTTTGCAGTAAGGCGTCGAAACCAGCATCAAACTTTTCTTTGTATGCAAGCCCCTGCGCGCTCCGGGTAAATATAACATGCTGGTTAGTGGCCTTGCCGCTTGGGATATTCAACGTATAAAGATCAGGCCAGGGGCGGACGCCAGGGTCGCTGTCTTCAGCCTTTAGCGCAGCTATGTGATAGGAGGCTGTCATTTGCGGTAAATACAGCAGGTTTGTCCGGTTGGCGCGCATCAGATCCAGGCAAAACCGCGGGTGTCCCGGCGATATTTGCTGCAACACCTTATCGTCAATCAGTTCGGCGATCTCAGGGCTGATTTTCCACCCAATTGGAACGCACAGAATGGGTAAAGTGCCGTCCGGGCGCGGTTTTTTAAGTTGTTGCCAGTCAGTAATGTCGCTGTATGTGGTAATTATCTGGTTGGATATGGCAAAAATGGGTGTGGAAAGGTGAAAATTCTCTGCGCGCTGTGCGCTATAAGCCCATGAGTAAGAGGCAAGATACTCGCCCCGTTGAACCGCGCGGTGGGCCCGTCTCCATGGAATTAGCGGCGTTTCAATTTCGACGCCTGCCGCTGCAAAACTTTCTTTAACAATTGCACTAATGATGCCGCCGTCTGGTTCCGTATCAACAATGAACGGCGGAAAGTCCATAAAGGTGCTTACCTTTATGCGTGGGCTGGCAGGGTCAGCCACCGCTTTGCCGTTGACAACATTCAGCGATAAGATGGCTAAGCCCAAAACAATGCATAGAAAGCTGCGCAATTTATGACTTCTCGAATGGTTTTCCTGTGCAGAAATGATGTAAAGACGTGAGCATCTTACCACCAAAATAGCGGCAAGTGGTTAACAATTTCAGGTCTGACCTAACGGGCACAAACATGGGGCTGCGGAAATAACTCCAGATAGCGATCCAGCGATGGCGTTTCTAATCTGTCAGCACTATTTTCCGGTTCGGCAAGCACAATACGGGCGATTTTTCCATCAGTTGAAATTTGTTTTTTCAACGCGTTAATACCACCGAATTTTTGCTCACTGCGCAGAAAGGCTATCAACTGAACCCGAAGGTGTTTGTTATAAATATCTTCGTCAAAATCAAACAGATGAACCTCGAGAAGAATATCCCGTTTGTCAAAGGTTGGCCGGTTGCCAATGTTGGCAACACCCGTGATGGTTTTGTCTGATCCTTCAATGGCAACCCGCACGGCATAAACGCCCAATTTCGGTTGCAAGCTTTCGCCCATCTCGATGTTGGCAGTAGGAAAACCGATGGTTCTGCCACGTTGATCACCCTGGGTAACGCGCCCGTTAATGCTCCACCAGTGGCCAAGCAATGCCGCGGCTTTCCGGGCTTGCCCATTTTGCAGTGCCTTACGTACTAAAGTCGACGAGTAGACATCGCCGGCATAGCCTTCAAGGCCGACAGTTACCGGTTGTATTACTGAGAGGCCAAAGCCTTCCATATCACCCATGTAACCTAGAACATCGGTGCCGCCGCCGCGACCTTTGCCAAAGCGATAGTCATATCCGACACAGACATGCAGTGCTCCCACTGCATCAAGAAGGATATTTTTAACAAAATCCTGTGCCGCCAGCCCCGCCAGGTCTTTATCGAACGGTAAAACTAGCAGGTGGTCCACCCCAAACGATTCCAGCAGTTGCGCCCGCTCTCTGAAAGGCGTGAGCCTAAAGGGCGCTGCTTGTGGTGCGAAAAAACTTACCGGGTGCGGCTCGGTCACTACTACAGTCAGGTTGACGCCCATGCTGCGCGCTAGCCGGCCAGCCTCGCCGATAACAACTTGGTGGCCACGGTGGAATCCATCAAAATTGCCCAGAGCAACAACGGCACCGCGGTCTTTGTTGGTATATTCGTCTGGATGGCGAAAAACGCGCACTACAAACAGGTCCTTAAATAAACGTGCCAAGCTTCTAAGCATGTCAGGCTTAAACAAAATATTCCAGCGCTGGATACACCAACATCCCGGTATCAAACAACCACTAATCTATACATAAGGCTTGCAAAACGATGGCACAGGGCCAGATATTGATGGGTGAAGGTTATTTAAATCTTCTACCGGAGTGGGTTAACCAATTCTTCATTAGATCGGGGCTAATGTCCGATTTAGGGACAGGTTGTAGGAAATTAAAAGCACCTTTTCCAGTGAATTAGAATGCAACTGAAAGTTTGAGGTACAATTATGGCCGTTGATATGGGTATGCCGATCCTGATCGTCGACGACTACAAGACAATGTTGCGTATCGTACGCAACCTTTTGAAGCAACTAGGCTTCAACAATGTAGATGAAGCGACGGATGGCTCTATGGCGTTAGAGAAATCGCGCACAAAGCAATATGGGCTCATTATTTCCGATTGGAACATGGAGCCAATGACGGGGTATGAGTTTTTGAAGGAAGTCCGTGCGGACAGTCAGATTAAAGATACGCCTTTCATTATGGTGACCGCTGAGTCCAAAACCGACAATGTGGTGGCTGCGAAAAAAGCCGGCGTTAACAATTATATTGTTAAACCGTTTAACGCTGCGACTCTCAAAACCAAACTGGTTGCTGTTCTCGGAGATTTCTAATGGCGGATAGCGGCCTTTCCAAACAAATTGAAATGTTAGTCGATAATTTGCGCAAGCAAAATACCGAGACTATGTCACTGACCGAAGTTGCCTCTGTTACCGAGGTGCTTATCGGCACAATGAATATGTTTTACAACTCGATCGACACTTCAATTTACCGGGAATGCCGCGCGCTAAGCGACTATATAACCAATGCTCGCAAGGAAATTGCTTCGCTGCAGCCGGTGGATCTTGAGAGCGCCCGCATTCCAAGGGCAGGTCTTGAGTTGGATGCCATCGTTCAGCAAACTGAAACCGCAACCAATACGATCATGGAAGCCGCCGAAGAGATAATGGGTGCAGACACCGAAGACCATGAAGCCTATCAGGCTACCACCATGGACGCGGTAATGCGGATATTTGAGGCATGCTCGTTTCAGGATATTACGGGCCAGCGAATCTCTAAAGTTGTGCAGACCCTTGCGCACATTGAAGAGCGCGTGATGGAACTTCGCAATTTGATGGGCATTACAGCGGAAGATATCCAGGTAGCAATGGACGAAGATCAACCGCAAGGTGATGCCGCACTATTGTCTGGCCCTGCGCTGGACGGTGAAGGTATTGACCAGAATGCGGTCGACCAGCTTATGGGCGGCGGAGCACCGGCAGAACCTGCGGCAGCGCCAGAAACTTCAGCTGCAGCGCCAGTAAGCGCGCCAGCGCCCGCGGCTCAACCAACGCCTGCGGCTCAACCAGCGCCTGTGGCTCAACCAGCGCCGAAACCCCAGCCTAAACCTCAGCCAAAACCTGAACCACCCAAGGCGGTAAACCCCGCTCAGTTGGACGCTATGTTTGCGGAAGATTTTGACCCTGTTGCCGATTTGGAGGCGAAGAAGAAAGCCGAAGAGTCCGCTAAGGAAAAAGAAGCGGCTAAAGTCGAAAATAAGGTTGAAAAAGAAGTCAAACTAGGCGGCGGCGAAGAAGTGAGCCAAGACGATATAGACGCTTTATTTGGCTAAGGCTTTGGATTTGGCTAAGACTTTGGATTTGGCTGATACGTCGGGCTAACCGAATTGTGCATCAATCCCGGATGGTCGGTTGCGCCAGCCAGATAAAATTCACCAAACCAAACTATTCATCACCCAGTCCGGGGCAGGTTTTCCGTCACCGTAAATCTTATGAAAAGCGGGTTTTAACAGTTTGCCCTCGACGAGTGCTGCCATGGTTGCCTGCCATTCGCCTCGGTGAATTCCACCTGCAATAAGCAGGCTGCGGAAACCAGCGGCATCGGCGCCTGCGATGTCGGTTTGAAGGCTGTCGCCGATCATTAAAACCTTATTGTCATCTACGGCGTGTAATCCGGCTTCATCAAGGCAGGAACGCAGGGCCTCGGGTGTCGGCTTGCCAAACCACCGTACCGAGCCGCCCATTTCACTGTATAAATCTGCAACTGCGCCAGCGCAGGCATATAGCTTTTCGCCCACATGCACCACTCTGTCTGGGTTTGCACACAGTAGCGGCACGCCGCGATCACGAGCGCCCGATAACAGGTTTTTGTGTTTTTCTATGTCTTTAAAATCCAGGTCGGTTGCCAGAATAACGTCTGCATCACCCGGGTCATCAACCAGATCAACCGGCAGCCCTTCAACGGTATTATGGTCGGTCGTCGGCCCCAGATGATATAGTTTTGATCCACGAAATTCGGCGCGTACGGCGTCTCTCGCCAGACCACCAGATGTGACGATCAGGTCGGTTAGATGCCGGGGCATACCCATCGCCGATAGTTGATCCCGCACATGGTACCGTGGCCGAGGCGCATTGGACAAAAATACACTGGCAACACCTTGTGTCCGCAGTTGGGTCATAGCTTCAATTGCTGCGGGGTCGGCGGAGATACCGTTATGCATAACCCCCCATAGGTCACAAATCACCAGATCCAGCGTTGTCGAAATTTCAGAAAGGCGCTGGATATGCTGGATTGACTCGGCAACAGGGACGCCCGGATGGACGCCCTGATGGACACCCTGGTCGGCGTGCGGGGTAGCAGATTTGGAGTTCATCGGTACGTTTGGCTTTCGCAGAACTGTTGGTTAGAGGTCGGCATCCATTTCGTCGGACGAGATAGGTTCGCCGAACAAATAGCCCTGCGCAAGTTCAATTTGATTATCCAGCGTTTCAATTACCATTTCTTCGGTCTCAATTTTACTGGCAATCAGTTCCATGCCGCGGCGAGTCAGATATGACTTCTGCTCTTCAATCTCGCCGGGTTCTGGGTTGGCAGCCGTGATGTCACCAAGGTCGGCTTTGATATATTTGAAGTGGTTTCGTTCCAACTCGGCAAAGTCCTGTTCGAAGTTGGTGACCATATCCATCGAGAAACCGAAGCCCTGTTTACCCAGTGAGCGTAGTTTTTTGACGGTTTCTTCTTCGAGTGACAAATAGTCGTCCTGTGAAATTTCGAAAACTATGCGATCAGCGAAATCGCGGTTGGAAATCATGAAATCAATAAACTGGGGCAAAAATTCGCCGTCCGAGATCGAATATCGTGACATATTGAGGAAGAAACGCACGTCGGGGCGCCGTTTGCCCAGCCGGCGAACCAATTGGACCAAGCGGAACAGCAATAGATTATCTATGGTGCTGATCAAGCCCTTGGTTTCTGCCACTTTCATATATTGGCGCGGCAGTACAACCCGGCCTTCTTCGTCGCGAACCCGTGAGAAACATTCGAAATGGGCAGTTTTCCGGGACGGGAGCGACACCATTGGCTGCAAATATAAGTCGACCCGGTTTTCAGAAAGCGCACTTTTGATCACCGATAATAATTGGTCTTCACGCTTGATCAACCGTATCGGAGCTCGCGGTTTGCTGGTTTTGGGTCGGCGCGGTGGTTGCGCAACAGGCTTTTTAGCCGGTTCTTTTTTAACCCCCGACGTTGTTGGCGTTTTCGAATCGGGCGCCGGAGCCGATGTTTTTGCCTGCCCCGAAGCGGCGTTCGCTGATGCGGGTACAGTGCCTTTTTCTACCGGGCTGGGTGCGGGTTCTGTTGGTTGATTGGGCGCACCGTCATCTTCGTCAACTTCACCGACTTCCTCGTTATCGCCGCCAGGCTTGGGAGTTTCAGCCCCGGTTTCTTCACTTTCACCAGTTTCTTCAACTTCATCCGAACCATCGTCGATGACAACCAGCGCGGCTTCTTCCGGCGCGAGGCCCAATTCTTCAATTTCTTCGGCGGTCATTTGATCGTCAGGGTCAAGGGCCTCTTCTGCGGGTTTGGCAGTTTTTTTGTGGCCGCTGCCCGACTTTTTACCGCGGGTTTCTTTTTGCATTACCTGAAGCAAAAATTCCTGCAGCGTCTTCAATTCGGTCACCAGCTTCTTGTCTTTTTCGTCGCCTTTTTCTGATTGTTCGCTAACCGCCTCCTGAAGGTCTGCAACATCCTGTCGTAATTTCAGGGCGAGTTTTTCAATTTCTTCCACGCGGTGCATGTCAATGGCGTCAACGTCGTCTTTCGACCCGCGAAAAAAGGTGGTCTGAACTTGCCATGCAACAATAAAGACAAAGCCGCCAACCAACTGCGCGCTGGTAGAATCTGCACCAGCCATAGACAGCAATACCGCTGTCGCGGTGCCGAATACGGCGTAAGAAATCAGTAAAAGAATTTGTGTAACGGTGTTCATGCCACTGATTTTTTTCTTTCAAAGCTACGCAAAGAATTTTTAGTAAACTCGCGACTTAAAGCGGTATCGTGTACGGGTGCCTTTGGCAATAGGTTCTAGGTTGGCAAAGGTTTGGTGCCAACATGCTGACATATTGCCTTAATAAAGTTAACACTTTGTAATGGAGTTTTCTCAAAATTCCCTTACATTATGGCACGTTAAAACATGAGTCATCTGGATTGGTGCCCACAGTTTTCACCGAGGGAGTATGGTTATGAAGAAATTTTTACTGGGAATTGTGGTTTTGGTCGGCGTTGGTGCTGCGGTTCTATTCAGCCAACTGGACTCGGTGATTAAAACTGGCGTGGAGTCAGCCGGACCTGACTTTTTATCGGTTGATGTTTCGGTTGGAAATGTTTCCATATCGCCGTTTTCAGGAAAAATTGAAGTTACCGATTTCTCCGTTGGCCAACCCGACGGTTTTGGTGACGGCCCAATGGTTCAATTGGGCGAGTTCAAAATGAAAGTTGAAACCAGCACGTTGCTGGACGACCATGTTATCGTTGACGAGATTGTTATCGACCGACCAATGTTTGATGCGCGGATGATCGGCAACCAGTCGAACTTTCAGGCCTTGCAGGAAAAATTGGCGGCAGGTGCCGGGGACGAAACTGTTGGCGGCGAGGAAATTACCCTCACTATTCGTCGGATGGTTGTTAAATCGCCGCAGATTTCGGTTCAGAAAGACGGCCTGTTGAGTGTTGATGAAAATATTGAACTTGCTGATTTCACCTTGTCCGGTCTTGGTACAGATGAAAAAGGTCTGTCGCCCAAAGAAATTGCCCGCCACCTGATGGATACATTACAGCCCCAGATTACCAAGGCGCTTATTTCGGCAGGAGCAAGTGATAAAATAAAAGATATAGCTAAAGACGCACGCGGCGAATTGGAAGAAAAAGCTGGTAGCCTTTTGAAGAAACTGCGAAAAAAAAAGAATTAGAATCGGCCTAAAAATTAACGCTGAATTACAGCTGATACAGCTATTGAGTTAAATACCATTTGATTTATGGACGCATCGGTCCAATATTCTTGGCATCGTCGCAATAATCTTGGCATCGTAAATGGAGATCATTATGGACCTGGAACAAATTACTGAAGAAATGCGCGGTCGCGTAGGCGCCCATTCGCCAATATCTGCTATCATCAAATTTGACTTTGGTGATGACGGCGTTGTCAGACTTGACGGCAAATCATCGCCGACTGTTATAGATAATGACGACAGCGAAGCCGATTGTACCGTTAAAGTAACAATCGATAATTTTCTCAAAATCGCGCAAGGCGACCTGAACCCGCAGATGGCTTTCATGACTGGCAAAATTCGGGTTGAAGGCGACATGAGTTTGGCGCTGCAGCTGGGTTCAATTCTGGGGTAACGGACTCTAAGGTGACTGATCTTGGGGCAACTTATTAGGGGAGGCCATCGATGTTAGACCGTTTTCGCTCGTTAGTCGTTGGCCTCAGCTTGCTAGTTGTCGTTGCGCTGATAGGCTTGTATCTGGTTGTCCAGATTGGTGGCGGCGAAGATATCTTCGGCGAAAGCGAAGGCAATTTGCCGCCTATAGATTTTTCACAACTGGTCTATGACGTAGACGACAATGGCTATTTGCTGTGCCCGTTAGACCTATGTGAAAAAGCGGTCCCCGATGCGCCGTCTCCTGTGTTCACCATGAACCAGAACCGCCTGCGCCAGTTGTTTGTGGCGTATGCAGACGGCAACCCGACAGTGGATACATTTCGGTTTGACCTGCCAGCCAGCCAGTTTGATTTTACCGAAAGACTGCCGGGCAAGACTTTTCCTGCCGTAATAACGGTAAAAATTATTAGAGTTGATGCTTATAGCTCCACGGCTGCCATCTATAGCCGCCAGCCTGTGGGCAGTAGCAGTAAATCGGATCATGCGGAGCGTGTGTCCCGTTGGTTGCAAGTTATCATGAACGCAACCGGGCAGCCCGTTAGCTGATTTTGGCGGCTAATTTTGGCTATTGAAACTTGATTAGACTAGAACGGCGTCGCAGTCTGTTGACTATGCGGTTTCGCCGATGCGAGGCGCGGTTGCGCTGGCCGTTATTTTCGCCAAACTTATAGTTTCCCGAACGCTTGCCTGCACACTAGTGTAGCTGGTTAGCGCTTTGCCGAGGATGGATTTATCGGCAAATGTGGATTGATCATCTCGGGTTCTGGTTTCAGCAAGAATTAGTTGGATGCTTGTTGAAAGCGATCCATTGCCCGGTTCTTCAGTGCCCGGCTCTTCAGCAGCCGATTGCGTTGCAACTTCGGCGCCGCCCGCAGTGGCAACCTGTTTGGTAAAAGCCAAATTATCTGAGCCAGAGGACGGGGATTGGCGCAACGCATCAGCGCGCGAACGTGTGTTCGCATCGCTGGAACGCGACACGCTATTTCCGCCAGCAATTGTGCTTGCTGCAATTGTTACATCTGCCATATTGGCACCCATTTTTACCCATATTCACTATAGCTGCGCAGGATTAAAAGGCACGTTAACGAATAGTTAAAATTTTATCTATTTTTTCTCAAGCATAATAAAAGCAACGAAATAAGCCGGCATTCAGGGCTTCCAGCAATGTGTTTTGATGCAATTATTGACAGGTTTAGTGATATTCCTGACTAGAAAGCGGCGTAACCATGTGCTATCGCTCGCTGCAAACGCGGTGGCGCAGCTGTACTTATAGCTTTTGGGAGAGAGCAACAGCGCAGCACGATGACCGTAATCGTCAACAAAAAATGAGTATTAAGCCGTTATGGATACCAACACGCTCGCGATTTATATTCACGAACTTCGCAATCAGTGCCTGCATACAGAGGCGTCTTTTAATCTTTTTAATCAGGCGATGAACAGCCAGGCTGGCCCAGGTGTTTTGTTTGCCAGTCAAATGGTGTTGATGCCTGCCAGCCAATTGGCTGCGTTGTTGTGGCCAACCCGTGCAAGGTCTCGTGGCCGTGGTGAAGCCCTGCGCAAAGCTTTGCAGCTAAAAGAAAAGCATCCACTGAATGATCGCCGCCTTGCGGAATTGTGGGAGCGGACAGATCAGAAAACAGAAGAGTGGGTCGCTGCTACCAAAGGCCAACAAGTGGTTTTCGATTATGTTGGTGACTTGAAAGAGTTGGGCGACGGTAACACACCTGAGGGCTGCATCTACCGCGCCTATAACACAGCTGGCCGCGTGTTTTATTATCAAGGTGTAGGCTACAATTTTCAGGCAATTGCTGATGCAATTTCTGATGTAGCGGGCCGTGTTAATGGTGTTTACCGCCAGCTGTTCCCTGACTTGGCCAAAGCAGATGATGAAGCCCGTGCCAAAGCGGAAGCTGCGCAGAAACAAGCTGCAAATCCGGTGCAGGCAGAAGCAACTGCATTGGGCGCTGAATTGCCAACACCTGCAAAGCCAGCAGCAAAAAAACCGGCGGCGAAGAAACCCGCAGCTAAAAAGCCAGCAGCTAAGCCAGCTGTAAAGAAAACTGCGGCAAAAAAGCCTGCGGTAAAAAAAGCGGCAAAACCTAAAGCAAAATAAGATTTGGCTATGAAACACATGGGGTTTGCCGCACCTGCGCATGAAAGGCTTGTTCTGCAATTGCCAAACTGGTCTAATTTTTGTAAAATGCTGCTGGACTTAAAATGCGACTAGGCTGAAAGTCAAAGGCGAAATGTTAGTAAGTGAGAGTGATCGAATGAAAAATATTTTTGTTGCCGTAGCAGGCATTATTCTTGTGGGTGCAACCCCGGCCTATGCTGCTGATTGCGGCGAGCCGCCGATTGATGCTCCAATTGTTCCTGCGGGTGAAACGATTTCGGCTGCTCAAGTTCGCAAGGCGCGCGATGACGTTCTTGCCTACTCGGGGCAGGTAGATAAATTTATTGGCTGTATGGACCAACGAGTGGCTGCGGTGGCACCTTATATGACCAAAGAACAATTGACACGCCGGCAAGAAGATATGGATAGTTTGCACAATCAGCGACGCGATTTGCAGATTAAACTCAACGAAGCCATCCGTTCTTTCCGTAGGCAAACCAGCAAGAGCTAAAGCGTGATAGATAGCATGAATTCATAAAGGGGCCATTGGCCCCTTTTTTCGTGATTAATGTCAACAAATTAAAATGGACTGATCAGTCCATAAAATTTGACTTGTACCCGTATGCGCCCCATTTTCAGCTTGTGAATAGCAATATCACCAAACATTAGGATTACAGACATGCTGGTACAGCGCGAAATTTATGACGAAGAGCACCATATTTTCCGTGATTCGGTTAGAAAATTTTTCCAAACCGAAGCCACACCATACGGGAAACAATGGAGCGACGCTGGTCAGGTGCCGCGCGAGTTTTGGAACAAGCTGGGTGATACTGGCCTTCTGTGCCCGCAACTGCCGGAAGAATACGGCGGCGTCGGCGGTGATTACCGGTTGAACTGTATTATCAACGAAGAGCAAGTTTATAACCGCGGCGGCGGTGCAGCTATTGCCGTTCATTCTGATATTGTCGCGCCCTATCTGCTTGAATATGGTTCAGACGATCTGAAGGAACGAATATTGCCAAAAATGGCGACCGGCGAGATGGTCGGTGCCATCGCGATGACCGAGCCTGGAACCGGCAGCGACCTGCAAGGTATGAAGACCACGGCCAAGCTGGACGGCAATCATTATGTCGTTAACGGCTCAAAAACGTTTATCTCCAACGGTCAAAATTGCGATTTTGTTATCGTTGCCTGCAAAACAGACCCAAAAGAGGGCGCCAAGGGCGTCAGCCTGATTGTTGTCGAAGCAGACCGCGACGGCTTTCGCCGTGGCCGAAATCTGGAAAAAATTGGTTTGCATTCATCAGATACGTCCGAATTGTTTTTCGACGAAGTACGCGTGCCCGCCACCAATATGATCGGCAGTGAAGGTGCAGGGTTTATGTATCTGATGCAGCAGTTGCCGCAAGAACGCTTGTCGATCGGCGTAATCGCTATGGCGGGCGCCCAGCGCGCCTTTGATATCACACTGGATTATGTCAAGGAACGTGAAGCCTTCGGCAAACCGATACTGCATTTTCAGAATACCCGTTTTAAAATGGCAGAGATGAAAACCGAACTGGAAGTGGGTTGGGCATATGTTGACCAATGTCTGTCGCGCCACATTAAAGGCAAGCTTGATGCCGCCGGCGGCGCTATGTCCAAATTATGGACCACCGAAATGCAAGGCCGCGTGGTTGATACATGCGTGCAGCTTCACGGCGGATACGGTTTTATGGCCGAATATGAGATCGCGCACCACTATACAGACAGCAGAGTGCAGCGCATTTACGGCGGCACATCCGAGATCATGAAGGAGCTTATCGGCCGCACATTATAGTGTGCAGCCGATGATTTCTATTTAAGGTGCCTTATGCCAAGCTAACCACCACAAGCGACCGCTCAGAAGGACGGTGGCCGCGATAAGCCCGGCTGTCAGGCCGTACCAAATGCCAACGGCGCCGTATGGTGAAGCACCAAGTATGGCAGCAACCGGAAACCCGATCAGCCAATAGCTGACGCCGGAAAGATACATGGGCCAGCGCACATCCTTGAGGCCGCGCAACAGTTGATTTGCAGCAACCTGCGCCGCATCAAAAACCATGAATAATGAAGCAATCGGCAGGAACAGAAGTGCTAAACTAATAACCTCAGCATTCGCGGAATCGTTCGGATCCAGATAAAATGCAGCGACGCCCATCGGGAATAGTGCGATAGCAAGCGCGAGCGCAACGACCGACAGAGTGGCGGCAATCAGCGTAACCGACGCCGCCCGCTTAATGGCCAGCGTGTTTTCGGCCCCCTTGGCAAGACCGACACGAACAGCTCCCGCCATCGAAATTCCCCAGGGCAACATGAAGGCGAGCGCCACCACATTTATCGAAATCTGGTAAGCAGCCACTTCCATGATGCCGATCAGTCCCATCAGAATTACCGCTGAGTTGAACAACATGCCCTCAAAAATGGTTGTCATGCTGATCGGCCAGCCAAGATGAACAACTTCACGGAACCGCGTCCAATCGGACCTCCAAAAGTGGTGGAACAAATGAAACAACCGTCCTTGTTTGTCGATCATGATATAGGCGACGAACAGAAAGAATCCGATCGTGTATGACATGGACGAGGCTATGCCTGCGCCGACCAATTCCAACCTGGGCGCGCCGAAATTACCGAAAATGAATATATAGTTCAGGCCAGCATTGATCAGCGTGGTGATGACAACCAACACTAAAGGGATTGTGGTTTTGCCCAGTGCCGCTAAAAAATTTCGCAGTGCCATGGTCGCCAAAGCGAAGGGCCAGCCGATAGCAAGCGCAAGCACATAATCGGCTGCTTTGGCTGAAACAACAGGATCTTGGCCAAGTGCCAAGGCAACAGGCTCCGTAACCCACAGGGCACCCAGAACCGCAGGGAACATCAGAAAAATCACCCACAATGCCATGCGAACTGACCGCCGTACATCGCGGGTGTCATTCTGGTTAGCACCAAGAGCTTGGCTGACAAGCGGCGAGACCGCCATAACCGGCCCGGCACCTACCATCCAAAGGGCAAAATAAATCACGGTGCCAAGCGAGGCTGCCGCCAGGTCTTCCGGCGATATGCGGCCGATCATCAGCACATCAACGGTATAAACCGCAAATGCTGCCAACTGCGTTAGTGCCATGGGGATACCCAACGAGAGCAAACTGCGTGCCTCGTCCCGCCAGTTATCAGGTAAAATTACTTTTTGCGGGCTTCGGCCCGTTTCTAGCGTTGTCATAATGAAAGTTCCGTAACAGTGTTTTGATAAACGCTACGGAAGAGAAGTTTGATTTCCGAGCGCTCAGGAAAGGCTCGGAGGAGACAAAGAGATAGAATTAAATCGTTTCAATGTCATTCGAGCATACAGACACAGCTGTGACCAGGCTTGATGTGCCGGTCGATTGTGTGCTGCTATATGTCGAATGATTATTCATTGGTTTTCTCTCTTGTGTGGGGCGGAGGGATAATCGATTTAGATTTGTTCGTCAATCGATAAACGCTTCTACAAATGTTTGCCGGGTGATTTTCTTCATGCTAGACCTCGGTCCGGCTAAACCCTATGAGACCCCAATGAGACAATTTAAGGACCAACGAGTTATGGCACGCAGACAAGTGACACTTAAGACCACGCTTTCGCACGGCGAATTTTATTGGGTCACCAACGTTGAAGCTGACAGCGAAGAGGAAGCGGTAGTTGCAGCAGAAAACCTGTTTCTAGCAGAAATTGAGCGCATCGAAGAATGGGAATTTACCGACTTCGAAGTTGAATGATGACTTTCTGCTGCGTTTCAAAAACCTAAAATGCGCCCGCGTATAGGCCCACGTAAATACTGCCCCATAAAATGGTAATCATGTTGCCCATTGCTCCGATAACCCGGAACGGATGCGGTTTTTCACCTTCTTTGAGAATACCAACTGACTGCAATATACGTGTGATAAAATAGCCGCCTGCCAATGACGCGAGCATTACGGTCGACGCGCCCAAATATTCCATTGCTGCTATCAGCATCAAGGCCATCGGAGCCCATTCGGTTAGATTACCGTGCGCGCGGCTGGCTAGCAGCAACCGTTTGTCGTCGCCGAGACCGATATTTGTATTCGTTTTGCCGCGCGTAGCCCCGACGATGGCACCAAAGACGATGTACAGGATGCCGACGGCGGCGAGCAGAGTAAGTGAAATAGGCATAAAATCTCTCCAGGTTAAAATAGATAGGTTAGTAACGATGTGGTTGCCGATCAGTTCTTGCCGGATTAGTTCTTAACAGGCCAGTTCTTAACGGGGCTGTATTTAACAATTGGGGTCATCTATCGCAGCCCAGCGTTCCATCGCGTCATATGAGGCTGTCAGGCGATTTTCGTGAACTGTTCGCTGACTGAAAAACCAGAACCTGTCTTTGTAGGCTGAGGGTTCAATTATCTCATTGATGCTGAGTTTGGTCTGACACGCACTGATAACTTCCAGCGTAACCGCGACCCACCGGGTGTCCTGATCTGATGTTTGGATAAGGTTTAAAATTCGGCCGGGTAATATGTCGCGCGTGCGTTCAACGGATTGCCAGCGCTTTAATTCGCGCTTCCAGAAAACCAACCTGGTTGAACCTTGCTCGCTGGTCGGCCCGGTTAGCTCTGCCAGGGCAATCATTTCACCCTGCCATTTGTCCCGGTTACTGTCGATTGAAACCAACGACCACACCCTATCCGCACTGGCATTGATGATGCGTTCGCCGGCAACTTCAAAGGCGGTATCAATTACGACGACTGCCCGGATAATCACGCCGAACACCATTGCAGACAACAGAACCACAATTGATTTGTGGTAAATATTCCAGTCCCTGAACTTGTCGCGCATTCTTTTTTCCTGGCAGCTAGTCGGCCTAATAGCCTTGACCAATATGGTAATCCGACCCACAGTAAAACAGGGATCAGACCATCAGGAGCGACTTTATGACTATCACACTAATTTCAGCAAGTTTTTTGGGACTGCTACTTGTATATCTTTCGTATAATGTATCGATGAACCGACAGCGGGCTAAAGTGGATCTGGGCACAGGCGATGATGCCGGCTTGTTGGCCGCGAGCCGCGCTCAGGGTAACCTGACAGAATATGGCCCAATGGGTTTGATTTTGATCGGCTTATTGGAAAATGCACGGGTCAGTTGGTACCTGGTTTTGGGCATAGCGGTGGCGTTCGTAGTTGGCCGCTATATGCACGGCCTCACGCTGGGTAAATTCGAAGGCAAGAACCCGTTTCGGTTTTACGGCACATTGCTGACGTGGATCGCACTATTGGTCGCGAGCATTGCCGGGTTACTTAAGGGCTACGGCGTTATCTAGACAACGGACAAATATGGTTTCCGGTTAAAGGTGTTCGTGCTTGTGCATGAGCGCCTTTTTGCGTTTATCACGGAAACGACGTGCAGATACCGCGGTAATTATTGCGGCTAGCAGCGGCAACAAAACCCAGAAAAATTCGGAGATCAATACCTGGATACTGCGCGCCTCAAAAAAGCCGCGTATTCCTATCGGTGACACCATGATCGGTTGCCACGGCAAGAAATAGCGGGCGTCAGACATAGGCCAGAAAAAGGCAACGCCGTATCCGCCGTTTGTCAGAGAATCGAGAACTGGATGTGAAGCCATAGAGATAAAAATCGTCCAAAAAGAAATCAGTTTGTTGCTGTTTAACCGGCTGGCAAAAAATGTAGCTGCAAGTCCGGCCAAGCCCGCGAAAGCAAATGAATGAGTAAAACCTCTGTGACCAAATGGGTCGCCGTAGGGAATGCCATAGAGGAACGCTGCAACATCAAGGTCGGGGACAGCGGTTGCCGCCGCCGCGACGACGAGCAATCGCCTTGAAACCAAGTTTGGGCCAGCGCCCGCGCGGACCGCGAGTGGTACCAGCATATGTGCAAAAATTGTTGCGATCAAAATAGCCCTTCGTTGTTTTGGTTTATTATCTCGCCGTATATCTGGATTCGTCGTGAACCATAACCCGGCAACGCTAATCTGATGGCAGTGAAATTGGAAGGCAAACATTTGTCGTTTTCCAACCATATTTGTATGGTTGGTTGCTGTGGTTGACGGGTTTCCAGTGCTGCTCCATAACGTCGTCAGATATTAATTCCTTTCAGTGGCGGAGCAATTAGTGTGACCCTGTCGGACGTTAACATTCCTTTTGTTTTTTTGGACGACAGTCGGCCGTCTGATCTAGCCGGGCCTTCGCTGTTGTTCCATTCGCCGCACAGTATTATTTGTGCGCGGTCACTTGCCGATGTGCCAGCGGCAATTGATCAGATCGATGCTGCCGTCGCTGCCGGTGCCTTTGTTGCTGGTTGGGTGGCTTATGAATGTGGGGCTGTTTTCGAGCCACGCATTCATACAGTGCAAAAACATCAAGCAAGTGAGCCGCTTGTCTGGATGCTGGTAACCAATTGCTGTGAAAGGTTGTCGCCTACAGAAGCGCAGAATTGGCTGTACCAGATGGCAGGTACCCCGACCGAGGGCGAGATGGGGCAGGACGAGACGGGGGAGGGCGAGATAAATTTATCTGAACCAACTGTTTCCGCGACCGCATACCGCCGGTCGGCCGCGAAAATTAAAAACTACATCGACGCCGGCGACATATATCAGGCCAATTATACTTTCCCGTATGATTGCACCCTGGAAGGGTCTCCTTTGCGGGCCTACCAGAATTTGCGGGCGCGCCAGCCGGTTGAGTACGGAGCTCTCATTAATACCGGCAGTGATATCATAATGTCTTTTTCGCCGGAATTGTTTGTCAGCCGCGACGCTGGCAGTCTAAAGGCCAAGCCAATGAAAGGCACTGCGGCTCGTGGTGCGTCAGCCGAGCAGGACACTATCGCAATTACTGCATTATCGAGGGATGAAAAATCGCGAGCTGAAAATCTGATGATTGTCGATTTGATTCGAAACGATTTAAGTCGGGTCGCGGCAAAAGGCAGCGTTGCGGTGACCGATATGTTTACAGTCGAATCTCTACCAACGCTTCATCAAATGACGTCGGGGGTAACCGCGGCGGCAGACGATAACCTGACGCCTTCCCGGTTGTTAAAAGCCTTGTTTCCCTGTGGGTCGGTAACCGGCGCGCCCAAAATACGGGCCATGGAAATCATTGCTGAACTGGAAACCGGGCCACGCGGTGTTTACTGCGGGGCTATTGGCCATTTCAGCCCGGCCACAGAAACCGAACCGCTCAACTGGTCGTTGAATGTGCCAATCCGTACGGTGATTTTGGATGCAAAAGGTCAGGGCAGGCTATCGGTTGGTAGCGGAATTGTAGCAGACAGCGATATCGACGATGAGTACGGCGAGTGTATTTTGAAGGCTACGTTTGCAGCGCGGTCTATTGAAACTCCAGATGAAAACCCAGATGAAAAACTAGAGGCAGGTTTTCACCTTATTGAAACCATGAGAGTTCAAGCAGGTGATATTTTTGAGAAAAGCAGGCACATCTCGCGGCTGATGAACAGTGCAAAGCATTTCGGCATTTCGGTGTGTGAAGATAGCATTTTGGCGGAGATGCAATTGGCGCTGGAGCGCCCACCCGCCAGCAAAAATGGTAGGGCAGGGGGAGATGCGCTCTCCAAAATGCGGATGACAGTTGATGCTGACGGCAAGATAGCGGTCCGGATTTCCAGTTTGGTGAAGCCACCTGCGGCGCCTTTGATGGTTGGTGTGGCCCGGAATTTGATCGAATCAACAGATGTGATGCGTCAGCACAAAACCAGCAGGCGGTCACTTTACGACCGTGCGTCAAAACTTGCGAGCCAATTGGGTTTGGCAGACATACTCTTTATGAATGAACGGGGCGAAGTGGCCGAAGGCGCGATAAGTACCATTTTTATCAAGGCAGCTGATGGCTGGTATACGCCGCCGCTTGAAAGCGGTGTTTTGCCGGGTGTGCTTCGGGCAGCGATGTTGGAGGTGGATATGCCAGGGCTGGAAGAAAAAATTTTGTATAGGCAAGATTTAGTTAACGCCGACGCTCTATATATCGGAAATGCGCTGCGTGGTTTGCGCAAGGTTGAAATACAAAACCCGGGCCCGTTGATCTTATAAATTATATAAGATTGAATACAGCCTGCAATTTCTTTGTTCGCGCATAATGTCGATGGCTCATTGTGCGAATCGTTTGTTGTTATTGTTCGCTTTGTTCTCAATTTAGAAAAATCATCGGCGTTAATACTTTATTCGGAAGTGTTTTCTAGAATTTTCTTTCGGCACCAACCTTGGCACGGCTGATATTTTTCACCTTAGGGATATTTTATGAATTCGAGTTCTGCGTCTTCCCAAAAAACTATCGACGCACCAGCATCGGGAGTTTCCGATCAGACCCGAGCATTGGCCAAGCGCCTGTCGGAGCATATGGGTTTGAATAAGGCAATCCAGATCAGCTCGGAAAATCAGTGGCATGGCATTGTTGCGGTACTTATGGAAATGAAACAGCAGCGCGAAAAATAGAGGGTGCGACCTCTAGCTTGTTACCTTCGTAGTGACTCTCCAGCTTAACTTTATTCGATCAGGAAAGCGGTTTTGGCCTTGAGGATTTCTTTTGACATTTGGTGTTTTTTCGTTATATTATTACATAGTATTAACTGACCACAGAGACCGCAAAAGATGTCAAATCGACCGATTAACTCAAGAAAAAATAAGAAAAGTAAAATTTTTGCTTGGAATCGAGCAAGATTCTTGGATGATAGGTTTTGAGCTGGGTCATTCGCTTTAGCTTAAGTTCGCAAATATGCGGACGGGGGAATATCAGATTGCTTGTCGCCGGGTGTTTTACACGTGGCAGATAGTGACAGAAGCGAAGCAAAGAAATTTGCATCTGACTTGGACAATTGGGAGACTACGGGAAAACCATTAATTGGGCATGTATACAGACCAGACTGATTGAAAGTCGGGTAAGTGGCACATGTTGAACATCTTCCAGTTTATTAGGGGTAAAGGTTCGGAGTGAGTGTTAATTCTCCAAATCTTTATAAGGTTAAAACAGCCGGCTAGGCATTCAGATTACTGGAGACCAAAGTGGCATTATTAAACCCATGTGGGCAGAAAATGGATAAGGCTAAAGTGAAACGGATAGCTGTTACAACCGCAGCGGCCGCCTCGATCCTTCTAGGGGCGACCATTGCAAATGCACAAGACGCTCGCCTAAAGTCGATCGTAGACGAGGTGAACGCAGCAAATAAACTCGCAGTAGCATCACAAGAGACAGTCGATGGGGTCGCAGACGCGACCCAGCGAATCTTTGGTGATTATCGCGGAGTTTTAAAAACCAACGCCGGTCTTCGGGCATATAATGCTCAGCAAAACCGCGTTATCGTCAAACAGCTTGAGGAAATCGGCAAGATCAAAACTTCAATTGGTCAGATCGATGAAATCAAGCGGCAGATTACGCCGTTGATGTTGGACATGATTGATAATCTTGCTGACTTTATTGCAGCAGATATTCCGTTCTTGCTCGACGAGCGCAACGAACGGATCGCTTCACTGCGTGAAGCAATGGACAATCCAAACATCAGTGACCCGGAGCGTTTCCGTATTGTTCTTGAGGCTTACAAAGCTGAAGTGACATACGGAGGCTCATTGTTTGCTTATGATGATGCGCTCGCAGACGGTCGGACAGTGAATTTTGTTCGGCTGGGTCGTGTTGGTTTCTATTATCAAACCAAAGATACCACTGAAACCGCTGCGTGGAATTCCGAGACCAAATCGTGGGATATTCTCGATTCTGAATATACTGGATCTATTCGCCAGTTAGTTCGTATGGCACTGCGTCGTACTCAACAAGATGTCAGCGTTCTTCCAATTGCTGCTGCGAAGGGGAAATAAGATGAAAAAGATTATTACATCCGCTGCCCTTTTGGCGCTTGGCCTATCGTCAGTTGCTTTGGCGCAAGACGCCGATATGGGTGCGCTGCTGAACAAGGTTCGTGAAGGCCGTATCACCGAGGATGCTGAGCACCAAAAGCGCGAAGCAGAGTTCCTTGCGCGTAAAGATCAGCAAGAGCAGTTGCTCGCTCAGGAACGTCAAACACAGTCTCGTCTTGAGCGAGAGAGTGCTCGTCTTGAGGAAGCTCGCCGAAATAATGAGGCTGAAATTACTCGTCAGTTGGAAATTCAGCGCGAGCGTCTCGGGCAATTGAGTGAGCTTTTTGGTGTACTCCAACAAGCTGCTGGTGATGCAAGGGCGGTTATTGCTTCGTCTCACGTGACGATTGATAACCCTGGCCGCATGGAAGAAATTGATATTTTGGTTTCCAAAGCCTCTGAATCGTCGGAACTACCAACTCTGGCTGAAATTCGGTCATGGCCAGCTCAAATGATGCTGGAAATGGTTGGCTCCGCAGAAATTGTTAAATTTCCACACGAAGTTCGTTTGAACGATGGAACGACCCAGAACATGGATATTATTCGTGTTGGTGATTTCGGTCTTGTTGGTGATGGTAAATTCTTACAGTTGAAAAGTAACGGTGAAGTTGCTGAGTTGCAGCGCCAACCTTCTGGTCGTTTAACTGGCTCGATCGCTGCATTTGAAACTCAATCGTCTGGTTTACATCCTCTGGGCGTTGACCCAACGCGCGGTCAGCTTTTGAACCTGGAAATTGACAAACCAACAGTTGAAGAGCGTCTCGAGCAGGGCGGCTTCATTGGCTATCTTACCCTTTCCCTTGGTGTCATTGCTGTACTGCTTGCAATCTTCCAGTGGTTCTACCTGTTTATGGTAAGCGGCAAAGTGAGGAAGCAGGTCAAGTCTGAAGTGGCTGATGTTAACAACCCCTTGGGTCGAGTTCTGGCAGTTTATGACCAAAACCGGTCCGTTGATGTTGAAACGTTGGAGCTGAAGCTGGACGAAGCGATCCTTAAGGAAACACCGGCACTTGAGCGGTTCTTGACAGCTATTAAGTTGATCTCCGCGGTTGCGCCGTTGTTTGGTCTGCTTGGTACGGTGACGGGTATGATCCAAACCTTCCAGGCAATTACCTTGTTTGGTGCTGGCGATCCGACCCAGATGGCAGGCGGTATTTCTGCCGCACTAATGACAACAGTGGAAGGTCTGGTAGTAGCCATTCCAACATTGATGTTGCACAGCTTCCTGTCTGGATCTTCTAAAGGCGTGATCCACGTTCTGGAAGAACAGTCTGCGGGCATCATCGCTGTACATGCAGAGAAAGAGCACGCGAATGCTAGCGCTTAGTGAAGCATTTGACGCGATCCGAGCGTTCATGGAGCAGGGCGGTAACGTCCTGTTCCTGATCCTCGGGGTCACGTTTATAATGTGGGTACTGATCATCGAACGGATATGGTTCTATTCGCTTGAATATAAAAAGCATAAGAATCGGGTTATCGGAACTTGGGAAGCTCGGGCCGAACGGAAATCCTGGTATGCGCACAAAATTCGCATCGCTATGATTTCCGAGATCAACCACAATCTGTTTCAGGGTGTGAATTTGATCAAAACACTGGTTGCCTTGTGTCCGCTTATCGGACTCTTGGGCACAGTGACCGGGATGATCGACGTGTTTGATGTGATGGGATCTCAAGGCAGTTCGAATGCACGCGCCATGGCGGCGGGTGTGTCGAAAGCAACTATTCCGACAATGGCGGGTATGGTTGCGGCACTGTCTGGCGTTTTCTTGAGTACTTATATTGAAAAGCGGGCCAAGCGTGAATCTGAGCGTCTTGAAGATAGCTTGACGATGGATCACTAGATTTAGGACTGGAGTAACCCATGCGTAAATTCTCTAAGGGGGCGGACGAAGCAGAAGTTAATATGACACCGATGTTGGACATCGTGTTTATCATGCTGATCTTCTTCATTGTTACCGCTACCTTCACAAAAGAGTCTGGCATCGAAATTAATAAGCCGGAGGATAATAATACTCAAAACGATCCTCCGCCGCCTGATGATGAACTGCGGGCTATTGCGTTCGTCATTGATGGAGGCAACCGCATAAGCCATGACTTTTTACGAATTGATATATCGTCTGTATCATCAATTATTAAAAAGGAAAGCGTCGAGCGCCCAAAAGCGCCGGTTGTTATTCAGGCGGCTGAAGGCTCGCATCTTGGATTGGCAATTAGCATCTATGATGCTGCGAAAGCGGTTGGTGTGGCGCCTGACAAAATTGTGATGACGCCGAAGAAATAATTGTTGGTGGGGCATGGCCCTACCGCCCCGACGTTAGTGATTTGCAGGGTTTATGATGAGCATAAACTCAGCATTTGAGGGGTGAAACCTACGCACTGTAGGTGTACTGGAGAAAATAATGCGCAACCACGCTCAAGAAGATGACGATACTGAAATCAACATGACACCGATGCTGGACATAGTGTTCATTATGTTGATTTTCTTCATCGTTACGGCGGTGTTCGTTAAAGATTCTGGTGTGACCGTTTTTAAGCCAGAAGCGGAAACTGCTGAAAAGCAAGCTCAGGTAAGTATACTGATCGCTGTAACAGCGGACGATGAGATATATATAAACCGCGAAGAAACAAAATTAGAGGCACTGCGGACAGCTGTTGAAAAGCTGCATGCCGAAAACCCCAAGGGTTCTGTTGCCATTCAAGGTGATGTGGAATCTGACGCGGTTCTGGTTATGAAAGTTTATGACGCCATTCGTAAAGCTGGCGTTGAGCGAATAGCAATAGCTACGGAGTTGAAGTAAATGATTGCTCGAGTAGTCACATCCATGGCGGCAGCCAGCGGCGTAACATTCGGATTGTTCCTTGTGATGAATTTCCTTGTTGCGGGGGACGGCGAGGTTAACCTTGACGAAAAAGACAGACCTCGTTTTATTGACGTAGTTCAAGATATTGATGATCTGCCGCCGCAACGTCTGGAACGTGTAGTGGAGAAGCCACCGGAAGTGGAAGCGCCGCCTCCGGAAGTTGATACTCCGCAACTGGATATCCAAGGGCCAGATAAACTCAATCTATCTATCTCTCGTGCCTCCTCAGGTACTGGTATTGATCTGGGTGGTATTGATTTAGGACCAAGCTCCGACGGTGATTATTTGCCGCTGGTGCGGGTGCAACCCCAGTATCCTCGTCGTGCACAGGAACGAGGTATTGAGGGCTATGCAATTGTCGAATTGACTGTTGCGGAAGATGGTTCCGTACCGCCAGAATCAGTTATTGTTATCGAGGCTGAACCAAAAGGTTATTTTGAGCGCAACTCGATCAAGGCCGCTCAGAAGTTCAAATACAAGCCGAAGGTTGTGAACGGCAAAGGCCAGAGCGTGACTGGTGTTCGGTATCGCTTCAGCTTCAATTTGGCGGAAAAGTAAATGCAAACGAAAGGTATGAACATGGTAAAGTATTTTAAATCCATACCGATGGCCTTGGCGGCGGCTGCCTTATTGGCGGTGATGCCTGTTCCCGAGGGCGCGCCGATGTCAGCATCGGCCATAGCTCAGGATGCTCCGAAGAAAAAGCAGAAAACCCGTAAAGTGCCAGCGATGAGCCTGGAGGTTCACAAGCAGGTACAAAAAGCGCAGGAAGCTCTGGATATAGACGACGTTCCTGGTGCTGAAGAGTATCTGCAAAAGGCGCTCGATAAACGCAGAATCAATGATTATGAGAAAGCGGTTGTCTGGCAAATGCGGGCCATGATTGCTTTTGAGAAAGAAAACACGCCCGATACTATCAAAGCCTATAAAATGATCCTTACCTTCAGCGAGTCGATCCCTGAAGCTTTGGAAATTCAAATAATATACGGCCTGGCGCAGTTGGAGTTTAGCGAAGAAAACTATAAAGAGTCGCTGAGATATATTAAGGAATGGGAAGAAAAAGTTGATCCAACAGTGGTCGGCGTTTCTCAAACCACTTTTATCTCACAGCTCCATTACCAGCTTACCGACTTTGCTACGTCGCTTGAGTATATATACAAGTCGATTGAGACTGCGGAATCTTTGGATGAAGTTGAGGTAAAAGAAAACTGGTATAATCTTGCGCTGTCATCGCATTTCGAATTGAACCAATTTGAAAAAGTTCGGGATGTCCTTGAAATTTTGCTTATTCGCTGGCCCAACCCGACATATTGGAGTCAGCTCGCGGGAATTTATCAAGAACTTGGTCAGGAAGAAACGTCGTTCTCGCTCAGTGAAGCGGCTTACAAGCAGGGCTTTTTCAACGATAAACCTCAGAATCTGATTAATATTGCTCAAATTCAGATGGCACGCGGCGCCCCGATCAAATGCGCATGGGTTCTTGAAAATTCATTGAAGGACCAATTGATCGAAGATGATGCCGATAACGCGCTGTTGCTTGGTCAATGTTATCTTGCTGCCACCGAGTACCGTAAGGCCCTAGAGCCGCTTTCGGTTGCTGCAGCCAGCGAAAGTGATGGTGACCTGTGGCTTCAGATCGGGCAAGTGCAAATGCAGATTGACCGCTACGCGGATGCAGAAAAGTCTTTCGCTAAAATGATTGTAGCCTTTGAGGATGATACTAAAAACGCAAAGAAAAATGCCAACAAATTACTCGCTGGCGTTATGATGCGGGGCCAGGCATTAACCGAGCTTAAACGCTTTAAGGATGCAAAAGATGCTTTCCGAAAGGCCTCAAGGCTCGCGAAAACTGAAAAAGAACGCCGCGCCGTTGCTAACTGGCGCAAATATTTGAACGGCGAAGAAGCCCGCGAGCAAATGCTGACCGGCGGATAGGCTCGCTAGCTTCAACTGCAGTAGTAGAACTATAAATAATTTGGCGGCGTTACCTGGGGTGACGCCGCTTTTTTATGGCTTGCACCTGAATGTCACCGAATAGCTTGAAACTTTGCGCTGTCGTTTTATTGTGTTGGTATGATTTGGTTTATTCTCATAGCAGCAGCGATCGCAATTGGTATTCTCGTGATGATGTACGACGAGATCAGCACAGGTTTTTACCGCTGGCGTGACTATGGTATCACTACTGCGTTGCTGTACGGCGTTGGCTTTATTTTGTTTATTCTCACTCCTCTAGTACCAACACCTACTAGTTTCTGGATTGTACTGGCGGTGCCGTTAAAGGCTTTACTGATATTTGGCTTGATGGTCACGGTGTGGGGCGGCACGCTCACGCTTGGAAGCCTGCTTATCCGGCTTTTGAGCCTTCACAAGCGCGGTTAACAAAACCGCCCATCGTCCTTATACATTGCACCGCCTCGCTTTTGAAACTGTCGCCCTTTTTCAATTTGTTATTATATAACTTTACATATAACTAAAGTCTCCATATTGTTACTATATAACAAAATGGAGAAGGGCGATGAAATCAATTCGGTTATATGCGGCAGGACCGTTGGCAGCAATTTGCACATCAGGCCTGTTCCTGGTCATGCAGGGTCTGGTTGGCGGCGACGGGGATGTCATCCTTGATACGGTGGAGCCAACACGGATTATCGATTACGTTCAAGTGGTGCCAATGGAAATTCCGGTTCGAACAAAGTGGGTGGTTGATCCCCCGGAAATCATCGACGTGGACGATATAGAAGTTACTGATGAAATTGGCGATCCCGATTCAACCAGACCAGGGATCGATGTCCGCCCACCTAAACCACCGGTTGACCCTAGGATACAACTGACTAGATTTGGCGTGGCAGACGGGGACTTTTTACCCATAGTGCGCGTCCAGCCACAGTATCCGCGCCGCGCGCAGGACCGAGGACTGGAAGGCTATGCTGTTGTTGAGCTAACCGTGGCCAGTGACGGTTCAGTGCCAGTAAACTCTATCACCATCGTTGATGCTGAACCCCAAGGGGTGTTTGACAAAGCCGCAAAAAAAGCAGCGGCAAAATTCAAATATAAACCCCGGATCATAAACGGTGTGGCGCGAGCTGTACCCGGTGTTCGCTACCGCTTCAGCTTTAACCTTGCCGAATAGGAGGCTTGAAATGAAACGTTCTTCTGGCACTCGAGATTCACCACCAGACATGACGCCGATGCTGGACATTGTGTTCATTTTGATAATTTTCTTTGTCGTAACTGCCAGTTTTGTTCAAGAGCGAGGTATCGGTCTTGAAAGGCCTCAGGGCAAGCAGGACGGGCCACCGACCCAGCAAGGTTTAATGCTGCAGGTGGCACCCGGTCACCGCATCCTTTATCAGGGGCATGTTGTTGATGTGTGGGCGGCGGTAGCTTTGATGAAGCAGTTTCATGTGGAACATGACGATCAAATTATTTTGGTGAAATTGGAAGCGGGCGCGAAGCTTGGTCTGTTGATACGCTTGCTTGACCATGGCCGAATGGCCGGGTTGCCGCGCGGCAGTATCGCGGTTCTGTAAAATTGAAAAAAAGCGGGCCTTGGCCCGCCTTTTAACCGGTTATATCCTTAACCAACCACTTAATTTAGTTACCCTTAACGGCGCCGTTGATTTTGTCGCGCAGCTCATTGCGTAGCGGATAAATGCCTGATGGCAGGATGTTGGTCATGAAAATCGCGACAACATCGCTAGTGGGATCAATCCAGAAAATTGTATTGGCCATTCCGCCCCAGAAATATTCGCCTACATTGGCACTGCCACCTTGCTTTTCACCGTCTTGTACCACCGCGAAACCCAAGCCAAAGCCAAGGCCCTGCGCGCCGCCTGCTATGCCTTTTAGGTTGTCAGGCAAATGATTGCGGCGCATCAGATTGATGGTTTCGGCTTTCAGCAGGTGAACACCGTTCAGCTCGCCGCCGTTGGCAACCATTTGAGCAAATTTCCAATAGTCGATCGTGGTGGACACCAAACCTCCGCCGCCGCTTTCAGATTTTGGTTTTACCGTGAAGTCGCCAAAAAAATCGCCGCGGTATGCAACCAGGCCCTTGTCTTTTTCTGGCGCGTAAATTTCAGAAAATCTATCTAACTGGTCTGACCGAACCGAGAATCCCGTGTCTGTCATGCCAAGCGGGGCGAAAATGCGGTCCTGGAAAAAATCACCTAACGACTTGCCCGATAGCACCTCGATCAAGCGGCCTTGCACGTCAACCGACAGCGAATAAACCCACGCCGCACCTGGCTGATACAATAGAGGCAGTTTACCCAGCTTCTCTGTTTGTTGCGCCAGCGTTAATTTGGGGTCGAACACACCAGATTTGCCGTACAGCTGGTCAACCGGGGTGTTTCCAAACACGCCGTAGGTCAGGCCCGATGTGTGGCGCATCAAGTCGCGGACTGTAGCAGCGCGCTCGGCTGGAACGGTTTGCAGTGAACCATCTTCATTGACGCCGCTGAAAACACGCTGGTCCTTGAAGGATGGCAAATATTTGGCGACCGGATCATCCAGGTCAAACTTGCCTTCTTCATATAGCATCATCAGGGCAATGCCTGTAATGGGTTTGGTCATTGAATAGATGCGGAACACCGCATCCTTGGACATTGATGTGCCAGCTTCTTTGTTGATCTGGCCGTATGTTTCGAAGTGCGCAATTTTACCGCCCCGAGCCACCAATGTTGTCGCGCCGACAAGCCGTCCGCTTTCGACATAGCCATCAATATGGGCTTTCAGGGACGCCATGCCCTCGTCCGTTAGACCAACCTCGGCTGCTGTCGCATAGTCATTTGCCGCCGCTGTCGGCACCAGCGCGCCCGCAAACGCAAAACCGAAAGCCAGCAATGCCACTTTTGTTTTTTTATACATATGTATTCTCCCTCGCTGTCAACTAGTGCAGAAGAGCACGGCGTCAACGCTTATGGCCCGTATTCACGCTTTTATCATATAATATTCTGATGGTGCAACGAAGCGGGTGAACGGTTGCTGAATGGAACGTTTAAGCGGCAAGTGCAGGCGGCGACTGGGAGCTCAATAAAATTGAGTATCAAGGTTGCAGTTTTTGCCACTGCGCCATACTTTTGGTCCGCGGAATTAGTGGATAACTAAGATTGTTTTGAAGGGAAAACCGTAATGAGCGCCGATCTTACAAACTTGCTGGATGGATACTTAGTCTCAGGTGAGGGGCTCGTCGTTGACAACCCTGCAACGAGCAAACCGCTAGCAACCGTGCGCGACTATTCGACAGGTGAAGTGACTGAGTGTGTCGAGGCGGCCGCGGCTGCATTCCCCGCCTGGTCCCAAAAAACCGCAAAAGAGCGGTCAGTGATATTGCGCCACTGGTTTGAGTTGATGTTGGCCCATCAGGAAGAATTGGCACAGTTGATCACCGCAGAGTGCGGCAAACCTATTGCAGAATCGCGCGGCGAGGTTGCCTACGGTGCATCGTTTCTTGAATGGTTTGCAGAAGAAGCAAAGCGCGCATACGGCGACGTGGTGCCTACCCATAAAGCAAATGCCCGCATCATCGTTCTCAAACAGCCCATCGGTGTGGTGTCGGCGATTACACCTTGGAATTTCCCGGTTGCCATGATCACCCGTAAAGCAGCCCCGGCGCTGGCGGCTGGCTGCCCGATGATAGTCAAACCTGCTGAAGCAACGCCGCTGTCGGCTTTGGCACTGGAAAAATTAGCCCGTGAGGCCGGTATTCCAGAAGGCGTGTTTAAAATCGTCACAACTCGCAATCCGGCCGAAATTGGCAAGGTCTTGACCACCCATCCGGACATCAAGAAAATTTCCTTCACCGGCTCCACGGCGGTCGGTAAAATTCTGATGCGCCAGGCGGCTGATACAGTGAAGAAAGCCAGCATGGAGTTGGGCGGCAACGCGCCTTTCATTGTGTTCGACGACGCCGATCTTGACGCCGCATTGGACGGCGCAATGGCTTCCAAATACCGCAACGCCGGGCAAACCTGTGTCTGCGCTAACCGCTTCTATGTGCAAAGCGGCATCCATGACGCTTTTGTTGAACAGTTTTCCGCGCGGGTTGCTGCCCTGTCCGTTGGCGACGGTGCCGTTGAAGGTATCCAGGTAGGGCCACTTATCAACGCCGCTGCGATCGACAAAGTGGAACAGCTAGTGGACGGCGCAACCACCGCCGGTGCCGAGGCTATTGTTGGCGGAAATCGATCTGATCTCGGCGGTGATCTGGGAGATAATTTCTACCAACCAACCGTGCTTGCTGGCGCGCAGGCCGATATGGCGATTGCGCATGCGGAGATATTCGGGCCTGTGGCCCCAGTGTTCAAATTTGAAACCGAGGAAGACGTTATCAAGCTCGCCAATGATACCCCTTACGGCTTGGCAGCGTATTTTTACGCCCGCGATCTGGGCCGGGTGTGGCGAGTGTCCGAAGCGCTGGAATACGGTATGGTCGGCGTGAATGAGGGTATCCTATCTACCGAGGTAGCTCCATTTGGTGGAGTTAAGGAATCGGGTATTGGCCGAGAGGGCTCCCGCTATGGGCTCGAGGAATATCTGGAAATTAAATACTGTCTGATGGGCGGGCTATCCACGTAGGGTCTGACTTTGGGGCTATTGCAGGGCAAAATCTTTTTTGAGCTGTGCGATCAGTTCTTCGCTCTCAAGCGTGTGTTTTGCCTCGGATTCGATGATCGAAAGCGCAAGCTTTCGGCGTAGTTGGGTGGCTTCCACCCCATCCTTCAGTCCGGGTGCGCCCGCGGCATCTGTAACGAAATCAACCAACCTGTTGGCGGCGTGAATGCGGCCCCATATATAATCGTTCTCGCGTGCTCTCCGGCTGAAAAACGCACCAAAGTTGAACAATTTTGCCCCCATCAACTGCTGACCACTTTCAGGGCAGTGCAGCCCGGTGCAATCGATCGGACTAATCCGGTCAACCCTAATTTCGTCAATCTCCATCAGGTCTGTGTGGGTTGTCATCGGCAGGGTTAATACGTCATAGAAAGAAAAGCCAACATAGGCATGAAACAGCGCTCTACGCGTATCCTCGTCGTCAATGGCGTTAATTGCCTCGGCAAGCATCTCATCCTCGTGAAAGTCCAGATCCTCCAGCGACATGGTATTTGCGACGGTGTCCATTAGTTCCTCGGTGCCACCGCCCAGTGGGACATCTTTGTAAAATTCGGGTTGCCAGCGCTGCCGGTATCTGGCGATGCTGTCATAAATATGGGCTTTTAACGTGGAAAAGGCCTGTAATGATGCTTGCTTAGGTTCTTGCTCCAATTGCCGGTTTAGCCGCTTGATCAGGAAACGCATGCGCCTGACCCGGTAGTCCACATCATACTTGCGAAAGAAGGGTATCACCTGCCTGCAGCCGGGATCGTTTGTCTCGATGAAGCCTTTCTCATTTGCCCACTGTGAAAGCTGCGAAAGGTTCGGCACGCTTTCTGGCCTCAGGCCTTTATCGGTTTTTTTGCGGTGCCTCTGCCATTCTTGCAGAAAACTGCTGATACGCTCCAGTGAATGCACAGCCTTGGCTTCTGCATAACTGCCATAACCATATCCGGCCTCGTGGCGCGCCTGTTCGTGCGCGCGTTCGCGCCAGCTGGCCAGCATCGCCGTTGAAACCTTTTGCTCCGGCGCTAAAATCAAAATTTGATCGACCAGCTTGGCAACATCTTGTTCGATACGCTTGAGAATGATCTCAAATCGCCGTGCCCGACGGTTTTGTTCTTCTATGTCTTGCAGGTCGCCCAAAATTGGTTCGTCACGCGGGATTTCCGCCAGTGAAGACAGAATAGTGTGGAAAAACCCGGGTATTGGCTTGAAGTTGACGTCTTCACTTTGCTTCGGCTGGTTGTCGCCTGGTTGATCCGGTTGCGTTTCCGGCGGTGCTTCTGCCGGTGTTTCAGGTCGTGGATCAACAAATATAATACGCCGGTCAACCTCGCGGTGAGCAGGCCGGTCGATGACAGCGTCAATGGCGTCGGCAAAGGGTTTGTTGTTGGTGACACCGCCGTCGATGAAACTCATCCTTTCGACGTCGGCACCATCTTCCGAAAGATGGTCAAAGTTTTTCGCCATAAAGTGTGCTTCATGGTGCCAGCTTGCGCCGTTTGTTTTCAGATAGGCTTTCAGGTCGGCAAGCCGCATTGGCGGAAACGCCCCCGGGAAGCTGGACGTCGCTCGTGCCGCAAAGCCCAATCCGGGGATATTGTCATCATCGAAATCGCTGTGACGCGCTGACCGCCTTCCCTGCATATGGCTGAATTTCAAACTGACTTTATGTTGTTTTTCACGGATTGTTTTCGGGTCGTGCATGCTTACCAATTGGCTTTGACCATAAAAATTTGTCAGGCTAACAAACAAGTCCAGTTGATGATCAGTTGGCAGCAAGCTATTGCCCGGCTTGGCCTCACCCATATTATGATTGGCATCAATCATCCATTTCAGCATTCGGGTGCCGGAAAAAGGCGGCTCAAACCAGCGCGAGCGAACAAAGCGAGACAGTTTTCGTTTGGCTTCAGCGTAGGGGTGTTCGCCAGTCCAGATTCGTTTTCCAAACAACCAGATCAGCGGATACATATAAATCTTGCTCCAGCGTTCAGCCAGAGTTTCGCGTTCCATCAGTTCTTCAATATCGCTCAGGTTCATCCACATATCGCGCAAGGGATCAAAATCCAGGTCGTATGCCAGCGCCCGTGCCAGGAAAATGCCGTTGATACCGCCAGCGGAAGCCCCTGAAATCACATCGACAATCACGCGCAGGTCAACGGTTTCGCCGGTCATTCTCAGCAGATCAAAATAATTGCTTTCTGTGTCGGTGGAGTAACCGCGGTCAGGTGCGCGGTCGTTGTACAAGACCGACGGATCAGCTTTTTCTTCAGCGGTTAGACTGTGATAAACCTTGGACGCGCGCACCAGTTTCAAGACTTCATGTGAGACACCGTTCATATAAACGGCGAGCGACGCACCGCCGAAACAAACCAATGCTAAACGAACTTCAAGTTCCCGCATTCAGACCGCCTTTTTGTTCAGTATTCACGGGCCAGTGTGCCGTTATTCTGGTGAAATCAAAAGACAATTGTCAAGGCTGGCTATATATCCGGGCCTGATTGCGTCAAAATTAGAATCCGTTGCTTGCCCTGTTGCCTGTCATCGATGATATGCAGGCTTGGGGGAATGTCGACCGCTTCATCAGAGGCTAATTCACAGATAATGGCCGTGTCATTTTTTAGCCAGCCGGCTGCAATCAGGCGATCAAGGGTTGCCCGAAGCAAACCTTGCCTGTAAGGCGGGTCCATAAATACAAAATCAAACGGCTCAGTCGAGCGGGCAACAGCGGCGGCGTCCGACATGATGACTTTGGTCTCTGCCTCTGCATCCAGGGCAGTGATATTGGAGCGCAGGCAATTAAGCGACCCGCGCGCTTTTTCGACGAATGTTACGTGCGCTGCGCCTCGCGACAGTGCTTCCAAGCCCAGCGCGCCGGTGCCAGCGAATATATCTGCCACTTGGGCGCCGGCCATTGCCGGGTAACGCCCGTGGCCGAGAATTGAAAAAAGTCTCTCGCGCATTCGGTCGGTCGTAGGGCGAATGTCTGTACCCTTGGGAACAGACAACCGGCGGCCACGAAAACGCCCGGAAATAATACGGGTCATTTATTCCGCGTCCCGCCTTTGACCACTCTGGTCCCAGATGCTTTTAAACCTGTTTTTCGTTGTGTTGATTTACTCAGTGTGGGCCTACCGGACGTGGGCTTACCGGGTCTGGCCGCACCGGATGTGGATTGCCCGGCTTTCTGATTGGGCCGCCCGCGCGATTGTGTGCCGCGCCCGGTCTCGCTGCGCCCGGTCCCGCTGCGCCCGGCCTCACTACGTCTGGCGTCACCGCGCCTAACTTCACCTCGTTCGGCCTCAATGCGGGCGGTTGATTTTCGGCCACTAGGTCGGCGGCTTTCCTCTTGCTCCCCGGCAGGTTTGCGGCGGCGCGCCGCACCTGGTTTGTTACCGGTCGGCTTTTTCGCTTTTGCCCACCGCGAGGTGTCGCGCTGTACTTTCAGAGCTGCAACACTTTCCGGCGCATCGGCGAAATATTCAGGCAGCGAATCACGCAATTGTTTGTCATTAACCGGTGCTACAACCGCAGTAGGCAATGTGCCCAAGGAAAAAGGACCGTAGTGGGTGCGGATAAGGCGGTTAACAGTGAGCCCAAGATATTCCATCACCCGGCGCACTTCGCGGTTTTTGCCTTCCCGAATAGAGACTGTAAGCCACGTATTGGCCGATGATTTGCTAGACGCGTCTAATTCTTTCTGGGCTTTTTTTGAAAGCCGCTCCAATTTTGCATCTATTTCGCCGTAATGAATGCCTTCAATGGTGATGCCGCCAGCTAGACGAGCGAGAGCTTTTTCTTCAACTCTACCGTATACGCGAACGCGGTACCTTCGCGCCAACGCGTTTGCGGGCAGTTCCATCCAGCGGGCAAAGGCACCGTCATTGGTTAACAGCAACAACCCTTCGGTATTCATATCCAACCGCCCGACCGAGATAACCCGGCCAATGTGTTTGGGTAGCCGGTCAAATACCGTGCGGCGGCCGTCCGGGTCGTTGGTGGTGGTTAGCGTGCCCTTGGTTTTATGCATGCGCCAAACTTTGGTGGCTTCGGCGCGCTCAACGGCTTCGCCGTCAACACGGACACCTTCCAAACTGGTGATCACGACGGCAGGGGTTTTAAGCGTTTGACCGTCAAGCGAAACGCGTCCAGCCTCAATCATCCGCTCGACTTCGCGGCGCGAGGCGATGCCGGCGCGGGCCAGCGCTTTGGCAATTCGCTCGCCTTTGTCGCTAGTATTGCTGCTATCCGCGGTTTGATTTCCGGTTGTTTTATCGTTTTCATTCATGCGGCGCACCATAAGCCTAGCGCAAACGCGAAACAAGCGAATAGAAACAGCAGCCTTGACCTGAGCGCAAATCTACTTCAAAAGACAAAAATCATGATCGAAGATTTTCCCTTCATGCGTCAAGCACTTCAGGAAGCGCGTTTAGCAGCAGTGCGAGGCGAAGTGCCTGTTGGCGCGATTATCGTTGGCCCAAAGGGCCGAATTATTGCTGCCGGTGGCAATGAGATGGTGGGTGCGGTTGATCCAACCGGCCACGCCGAGATTGTTGCGATTCGCAAAGCCGCTGAAATTATGCAGTCAATCCGCCTTGAAGATTGTGACATGTATGTGACCTTGGAGCCCTGCGCTATGTGTGCACACGCGATCTCCCTTGCCCGTATCAGGCGGCTTTATTACGGCGCGGAAGACCCTAAGGGCGGCGGAGTTACCGTTGGTGCCAAGATATTTGATCAGCCAACCACCCACCACAAGCCTGAAGTGTACGGCGGCATTTTGGAAGAAGAATCGGCTCAATTGCTTAAAGACTTTTTTGCAAAACGCCGCTAATCTCTTTTCATGGAAGCAGATCTTCTAGAACAATTAACCGGGTATTTGCTGCAAAGCTGGGCCTGGGTGCAAACCAATTTCCTTGAGCCCGAGCGGCTGATCGAACTTGCTGTCATCGGCATTGCAATCCTGTCATCAAATTTTACCTGTAAGTGGATCCACCACGGCATACTGCTTGTTGCAGGGGACCACCCGCTTGTGCAGAAGGCCGACCGGCGGTTTTTGCACCCGGTATTAACCGCGCTCATTTCAATTCTTTTGATTGTCACCGCCCGGCTGTTGCTCGAGCCTTTTATGGCGACCTATCTGTTGAATGTGGCTGCCAGCCTGCTGACAGCGTGGCTGGTGATCAGGCTGGCTGTTGGTCTGTTGGCCAACCGCGAGCTGGCACGCATGATCGCTGGCGGTGCCTGGACACTGGCAGCGCTTAACATAATGGGCTTGCTTGACCCGATCACCACGGTTTTGGACGAAGCCCAATTGCCGCTGGGCGATGTGCATATAAGTGTTCTAGATATTTTTACCGGCATTATCAGTTTCGGCTTTTTGATGTGGATGGCCTTTGCGTTGTCTGGCTTGCTGGAACGGCGGCTGGTGAAAGCGGAAGGTGTTCCCCCCAGCATCCGTGCGCTGATGAGCAAGTTCGGTAAAATTCTGCTGGTTTCCATTGCGTTTCTGATTTCGCTAAATGCCACCGGCATCGACTTGACAGCACTTGCGGTATTTGGTGGTGCGCTGGGTGTTGGTATCGGTTTTGGCCTACAGAAAGTGGTCGGTAACTTCATCTCCGGCATTATTCTACTGGTGGACCGTTCGATCAAACCCGGCGATGTTATTGAAACCGGCGGCACCTACGGCACCATCAACCGTCTTGCAGCCCGTTATACCTCGGTTATCACCCGCGACGGCACTGAGTTTCTTATTCCCAACGAAGATATGATTACCCAGCCGGTGACCAACTGGTCGCATACCCACAGGCTGGTGCGACGCAGAATTCCGGTTCAGGTGTCCTACCAAAGTGATGTGAAGCACGCGATGGAAATTATGGTCGAAGCGGCGCTCGATCAGTCTCGCGTCCTTAAGGTGCCGGAACCAAGAACCCTGATGAAAGGGTTCGGCGAAAGCGGCGTTGATTTGGAGCTGAGGCTGTGGATCGAAGACCCGCAGCACGGCGTTTCTAACATTGCCAGCGATGTTATGATCTCAATTTGGGACAAGTTTCACGAGGAGGGTATTGAGTTCCCTTACCCAACCCGTGTTGTCCAGGTCAAAAACGGTGATCTCAAACCGACAAAAGAATGAGTAAGGAGTATCCAACCTAGACTTTTAGGGGAGAAGAAAATGTCTATTGGAAAGTTTGTTCTGAATGTTGTTGTAGCGTTTGTGGCCTACGGAGCCTTGTACACAGTGGGGGCGATAATTTTTGCGGACCAGTATAGCGCCCAAGTGGCTGTCACTAACCCGGAAAGTATGGGTGTGCTGGCCTACCACCTTGTGCAAACTATCGTGGTGGTTTGGTTATTTAACAAAGCAGTTGGTTCAGGCGACCTGAAAGCCGGTGCCATGTTCGGCGCGATGGTTGGTCTGTACCTGCTGGCGTCTGACGCTATCTGGTACGCTAGTCTGATCGACTTTCCGCAAGACGCTCGCATGGTTCAGGGCGTGATGCATTTGGTCGTTGGTGGGCTTGTCGGGGCTCTGCTTGCCTTCATGCAAGGTAATGGCTGGGGTTCAGCTTCCGAGGCTTAGGCGAAGTTATTTGTCAGTATAGTCGAAATAGGCGTCGATTAGACGTTTGGCGACGGGCCCCACGGTTCCGTTGCCTATTTTTTTACCGTCCAGTTTTGTGATCGGAGTTGCACAGCTGGTGGCACTGGTAACGAACATTTCGCGTGCTTTTTTTGCGTCTTTGACTCTGATTTTAGCGTCTTTGACTCTGATTTTCAGCTTTTCCGCAATGATTTTGATGCGCGCACGGGTGATTCCGGCCAGAATGTTGTCAGTTATCGGGCGTGTGACGATGTCGCCGCCCTCGGTCATCACCCAGACATTTGTACTGCTGCCCTCGGTGATATAGTCGTCTTCGTCGACCAGAATAGCTTCAAATGCACCGGTTTCGCGCGCGGCTTGTTTGGCCAGAATGTTGGGCAGCAGCCCGGTGCTTTTTATGTCACAGCGCCCCCAGCGATTGTCGGGCTGGGTTAAGCCCGCAACCCCCGCCAAGGCTCGGGCTCTAACAGCATTGAAGTCAAGCCGCTTGCAGGTAA
>JAJFIU010000101.1 GCA_021774695.1 Alphaproteobacteria bacterium
ATAAGTCCCGGCTACGCAGACATCATCCGGTTAAACGCTGCGGCGTAAAGCGCTGCATTCACTCCATTCAGAACAGCCTACTATTCACACTTTAGCGTGACCGCGGGGCTGGTGTTGGACGCACGTACTGCGTGATACACCACGGTCAATACTGCAATCATCAATGCTATTGAACTGGCTGCAATAAAGGGCATCGGTGTAAGGTCTATTCTGTAAGCGAAACCGGCAAGCCAGTCCCGGGTGATAAACCACGCTGCAGGCCAAGCGATCAGGTTGGCGATCAACACCGGCTTTGAGAATTGCCACACCATCAACTTTACGACGGCGAATGTGCTGGCACCCATTAACTTGCGCAGGCTGATTTCCTTGGTGCGTCGCTGGGCGTTATAGGCGGCCTGACTAAACAATCCAATCGCCGAAACAAAAATCGCAAACAGGGCAAACACGCCAAACAGTTCGCCGCGTTGCCGGTCGGCTTCATATAGCCGGCCATATCGGTCCTCATACCATGACACATTGATTGGGAAGGCTGGCACGTGCCGCTTCCAGACCAGCTCAATCGCGCGCTGCACTTCAGCTTCCCGGCCTGCTGCAGCCTTCACGTTCAGAACCGTAACATCGGCATTGGGCACAAAGAAATTCAGCGGCTCAACCGGATCGCGCAGACTACGCATGTGCATATCTTCCACTACACCGATGATGGTTACCCGTTTAATTTCGCCCGCCTGGTCATAGCTAAAACTTTTGCCGACAGCGTCTTCCGGGCTGGCATACCCCATATATCTCACCGCCTCCCTATTCATAATACTGGAAATTTCAGTGATGCCCCCGTCTCCCTCGGAGGTATAGGTTCGATCAAGCGCCCGGTCGCGGTCGAACATGCGGCCAGCAATCAGTTTCGCCCCGATAAAATCTAACATCTGATGATCAATAGGAACGTCTTCCAGATTGTAGGTGGTTTTCGCAGGGTCGCCGATTTTTTGAAAACTAAAGCCCCATTTACCGCGCAGCGGCAGCGTCCGGTGTGCGAATGCAGTGTCCAGAACGCCGGGCAGACTTTCAATTTCCTGTTGGATGGTTTCCGCAATCGGCTTGACGGTTTTGTAGCTCATATTTGTGATACGCAGTCGGTTCTCAATATCAAAACCCAGGTCTTTATCACGGGTGTAATTAGTTTGACTTGTCACAATCAGCGTGATCGCCATCAACCCAATTGAAATTGCAAACTGCAGTGTCACCAACGCAAGTCGAAGGTTGCCACCTTGCAGTGTAGCCGCACCTGCAGAATGCAGCACCAGCGCCGGGCGAACCCGTGTGATGTGGAACGCCGGGTGCAACCCCGCACCAAGGGCCACAACAACCAACAGTCCAGCTACCATCAACATCGCCATTGGGTCCGAAGCCACATTGAGCGCCAGGAATTTGGCAATAAAGTCGTTGAACCACGGCAGTGCAAACTCCACAAGCGCGAGCGCGATCACCAATGCGGTGCCCACGGTCAACAGTGTTTCCAACAAAAACTGAGTGATCAGTTGGCCGCGCCGTGCCCCAACAACCTTTCGCAGCGCAATCTCCCGCACGCGAAGGCTGGCCCGCGCCGTCGCCAGATTAACGAAATTAACACAGGCAATGAAGATGATCAGTGCCGCAATGATGCCAAAACTAATCACCAACCGCATTTCTCCAGCAGGTTTCATTTGAAACCGGCCTGTTGATTTTAAATGAATATCGCCGATTGGCATAAGCCTTAGTTTCAGGATTTGACTTAAAGGTTCAACGATACCCGGCGCTTCGTCAGCCACCACATTTCTGTCCATAAAAGCAGGAAATTCGCCCTCTAACACGGCTGGATCACTGCCCGGTGTTAACCTCACATAGGTATAGAGATTATGGGACTGCCAGTATGTGGCAATCCACGGCGTATCCACATAGCGCGAAGGATCGAATAGCGCGATAAAATCAAATTCCAGATGCGTGTTTTCTGGCAGATCGGGGATTACGCCAACAACTCTGAACGCAAAATCTTCGTCATCCGGGTCCATAATCTGGCCGACCGGGTCAGTGTCTCCGAAGTATTTTTGCGCCATCCTTTCGGTAATCAGCAACGACGTATTGTCCGCAAATACCGCATCACGGTCTCCGGCAAGGGCGGGAATATCAAATATTTCGAAAAATCCAGAGTCTACATAACCAACAGACTCCACGAAGGCATCTTCGCCGCGCAACATCAAGTGGCTGCTAAAATACAGCCGACTAATGGCTTCAATATCGCTAGAGAAATCGTTAGCAAGAGGGTCACGCATGCGCCCGGGCGACACTGCGACATACTCTCTATTGCCACTCTGATCGCGGATCGAGCCTTCAAGCCGGTACAGACTCTCACTATCCGGGCCCCATTTATCGTACGATAGCTCGTCCCGTATGAAGAGGAGGATCAAAATCGCTGCCGCCAGCGCCATTGCAAGGCCAATAACATTGATTATGCTATATTGCTTGTCGCGGCGTAGTGCCCGAAAAGCAGTGATTAAATAATGGCTAAACATAATATCTGTCCCCGGTTTGATGCTGCTTGCTTTGCATAAGCAGCAGAAATCATGCCAAGGTAAAACGCGACAGAAAACCGTTTTTTATCAGTAGCTTAATTTTAGGCAGTAACTTCAGTTTATGCCAGTTTGTCCGCTTTCGGACACGGAAGTGTTCGCTATCGCACATATCCAACAGGTGACAATTGAGCTCGAAAAATGCTAACATGACCGTCATGCAAGAAATCCTGTCCGCGCTTCAACTCGACCATAGCTCCGAGATAATCGGTGGTGAACATTTTCCGTCATGCTTCTCGGTTGGCGAGCTGGCTTCGGCCTCAATTGGTGCGGTCGGCAGTGCTGTAGCAAAGCTTGTGTACGATCTTGGCTATGCTGCATCCGCGCCCACACCCATAATTGACGCGCGGCTCGCCTCGCTTTGGTTTTCCATGTCCATTCAACCCATTGGCTGGCAGCTTCCACCCATTTGGGACGCCGTGGCTGGCGACTATGAAACACGAGACGGCTGGATCAAATTACATACAAATTTGCCGCACCACCGCGCTGCGGCATTGACCGTTCTGAATGTTGACTATGAACGCAACAAGGTCTCCGCAGCCGTCCGTGCGTGGGACGCAATCGAATTGGAAACGGCAATCGTTGATGCTGGCGGCGTTGCCGCTGCTATGCGGACGCGGGCGGAATGGCATACACACCCGCAAGGATTGGCTGTTGCAGCCGAACCCCTGATTGCCTGGAGCAAAAACCGAAGCCATACCCCCCGCCAGTGGGCGGGCACACAAAGCAGGCCGCTAAACGGCCTGCGGGTTTTAGACCTTACCCGCGTTTTAGCTGGGCCGGTAGCAACGCGCGTACTTGCCGGGTTCGGCGCTGATGTATTGCGGATCGACCCACCGGGCTGGGACGAAGCGAACATCGTTCCAGACATCACACTTGGCAAACGATGTAGTTTTTTGTCGCTTGACCAGCCCGCGGACCGGAAGGTCTTCGAAAACCTTTTAGCAAACGCCGATGTATTAGTGCATGGCTACCGGCCCGGCGCATTGGATGGTTTGGGTTACGGCGAAACGGCACGCCGCAGCATTGCACCCAATTTGATTGAAGTGTGCCTCGATGCCTATGGTTGGACCGGCCCGTGGGCCCAGCGGCGAGGGTTTGATAGCCTTGTGCAGATGAGCTGCGGCATCGCGGATGCGGGCATGCACTGGGCGGAGGCGAGCAAACCAACACCGCTCCCTGTGCAAGCGCTGGATTTTGCCACTGGATACCTGATGGCAGCCGCAGCCATGCGGGCGATCACCTTAGCGGCAAACGGCGAAGGCATCAGAAATGCGCGTCTTTCGCTGGCTCGCACAGCGGAACTATTAACCAGCCACCCGCAAACGTCCCGCGGAACCCTGGATACAACACCAACAGCCGCTGACTTTTCCGGCGTTATTGAGAACACACCGTGGGGACAAGCCCGCAGACTGCGGCCACCTCTACGAATTGAAGGCACGCCTCTAAAATGGACGCAGCCTGCATGCGCGCTGGGGAGCGAACTTGCGAAATGGCTTTAACTTGCCAAGAACATGTCAGGAACTTGCCAGGAACTTGCCAGGAACTTGTCTGAACCATAGTTTGCGCCATATGATGATGGGGCAAGGCAAAAACGGGGAGTGTGCTGTGAACGGGAAAAAAATTGTAGGGTTATTGGCGCTGGTTATCGTTATCGGCGCTGGTGGCTGGGGCTGGAGTTATTACCAGAAAATAAAACCGTTCCAGGATTTCACCAATCCTGAATTGATCACCGGAAATTTCCGCGCCTCGTTCGAGACTTTCGGCGGCACCACGATCAAAGCCCCGGAAAACACGCTGGCATTCCGGCGGCTGGATGGCATAACCCTGCCCGAAACATTTGAATTTGACGGCGAAACCCACACGCTTGAAAGCATGCTGGACGCCACTTTCACCACCGGGTTTCTGGTGGCGTTGGATGACCAAATATTGCTGGAGGAATATTACAGGGGCGAACAGGCTTCCGACCGGCATATTATGTTCTCGGTATCCAAATCATTTGTCTCCGCCCTTGTTGGCATCGCTTTGGAAGACGGCAAAATTGATAGTATCGAAGACCCAATCACCAAATATCTGCCTGAACTATCCGCCTCCGGCTACAACGGTGTGCGGATTAAAGACATTCTGCAAATGTCCTCGGGTGTTTATTTCAACGAAGACTATAACGACGCCCTATCAGACGTGAACCAGATGGGTTTGACCATCGCAACCGGTGGGTCGCTCAATGAGTTTGCGCTATCGCTGAAGCAAAAATGGCAACCGGGTACCTACAATAATTATGTCAGCGTCGATACCCATGTGCTGGGCATGTTGTTAACAAAAGTCGCAGGCAAAAGCCTGTCCAGCTACTTGCAGGAAAAAATCTGGCAACCGCTGGGCATGGAATTTGACGGCCATTGGCTGACCGACGGCGTGAATATGGAAATGGCCATGGGGGGCATGAGTGTAGCACTGCGCGACATGGCGCGCATGGGCCGCTTGTATCTTCACCAAGGTGCCATCGACGGCAAACAGATTGTCCCGGCCAGCTGGGTAGCGGCTTCCGTCGCACCCGACGCGCCGCATCTGATGGCAGGCAAGGACAACCCCGGCTCCAGCAACCCCAATGGTTACGGTTATCAGTGGTGGACGCCCATCGAGCCACACGGCGACTTTTTTGCGGCTGGCATCTATTACCAATATATCTATATCGATCCGACTACCGGCGTGGTGATTGCCAAAACATCGTCTGACCTGAAATTTACCGATCCGAACGAGCCGCGCAAAAAAGATATTCAAATTGCCGCTTTCCAGGCGATTTCAGCACATATCGCCGAACAGATGAAAGCCCGGTCGGTTTTTGTTGCTGAGTAAGGCGCGCGGTGTGGCGGCGAAATAGCCCCCGCTGCCCTGTGACAGTATGATCAGGTCATCGACACAGTGCAAAGTTGGGTGGCGTCAGACCAGATTCGATATTTCCAGAGTCGTTTTTTATTCCTGAAAGCTTGCGGTCAACTCAATTCCAGTGGGGAAACGGCAGCAATTTCGAAATTCAAAATTTTTTTTAGCCCTTAGCTCAACTTTAAAATGTAACTTTTAGTATATATCATACAATTATGTATAGAAACCATGTGAGCCTCTAGTACGTTTTCCAAGATTGCGCCAATGGCATGTATAGCTAAGGTTTATGCGGCTTTCGAGATGGTGCCTGTAGAAAACAACCTGTAAATCTCCCAAGAACGGAGGTGAATTTTCATCCCAGGAATGCAAAGACAAGCAGACCACCACGCTGTCGGATTGACGTGACATATGGTTAAGGCTTTGTTAACATTTATCGAATCGTTGTTCGCGTAAATAGAATAATATTCTTTTGGCAAATGATCTCATGAAATCATTTGCCATAAAAAAAGTCCCAAGTGAGAATTTAGCTTCTAAATGAAAGCGCCGATTTTCAAGTGGTTTCATAACGTAATTGCTATGTTCTTATGAAGAATTTGGGCGGGACAAAACCGAGGCGCAGGGGGTGCGTTAGTTTGGAGTATATTTTCAATATTATCTAACAAAAAGGGGTGCAACATGCCTGGTGGAAACGGAAAAGCTGGTAATAACGGATCAGATGATGACGACGTCATTGTCGCTGATGAAACAAGGATCAATGGCGGAGACGGTGACGATACCATTTTGGGTACCGACAACGCAGACCGGGTAAATGCGGGTGACGGCGACGATGTCATTACTGGCGGCGCTGGCAACGATACCATTTACGGCAATGACGGCAATGATACCGCCGTTTTTTCCGGCGACGTACGCGATTATACCTTCACCGACGGCAGAGGGAATAGTTTCATCGTCGATGGCGACGACGGTACCGATGTCCTGAAGCATATCGATACACTTGTCTTTGATAATTTCACCGTCAACCTTGATGGCTCAAACAACGCTCCTTTGGTGGATAACGCCGCGCTAACTGTTTCCGAAGACGGCGACGGGACTATCGATCTGCTCGCAAATGCTTGGGACTATGAGGGCGACGACATTACAGTTACCAGCGTCTCGGCAGGTACCCACGACGGTACTAGTTTAACCTATGACGCTGCAGGCAGCTTCGAATATCTGGCGGTCGGCGAAACGGCTGAAGTAGAAGTGCAGTTCACCGCAAGTGACGGCACAGACACGTCAGACGGCACAGTGACTGTTACAGTAACCGGTGAAAACGATGGTCCTGTGGCGGAAGCTGATAGCGGCACGACCAGTGAAAACACTGCGATCACGGTTGATGTTCTGGCCAACGACACCGACGTTGACTTGAGCGATACCCACACAGTTGACAGTGTCACTGTTCCTGCGGGTAGCGGCACTGCCTCTATTGTGGATAATGAGGTGGTCTGGAGTCCGGGCACTGATTTTGATTATTTGGCGGTCGGAGAAACGGCGACTGTCGAGCTGGCATACAGCATGTCAGACAATAACGGCGGCACCGACAGCTCTATTGTAACGCTTACTGTCACCGGCACCAACGACGCACCCGAGATGGCGGCAGCCGGTTCAGGCGCGGTGACGGCAGTGGCAGTTGAACCGGAATCCGGTGAAGCAGGCCCACTTGTCTTTACAGTTGAACAATATACCGGCTTCCAGACAAATAATCTGACAACTTTGCAGAATTATGCCACCAATAACGATGCTGACTATACAGCAGAGACCGAAGTGATCGACTTCACCGACGATCCAGGCGGTTTTTCCGGCGAAATTCCCGGCAGTTCACCCTGGCCAGCAGCGATAGCTACCGGTGCCAGTGGTTCGGGTGGTATCAACGATGTTTTCTTTGCCCGGATCACCACAGAATTTTCTGTCACTGACGCCGACACTTTCATCTTCCGAACTTTCAACGATGACGGCGTTTTCCTGTTGATCGATGGCAATTTGGTCATCAGTGACACAGGGTATCATCCGGAAGCTCCGTTTGAAGGCAGTATCAACCTTGCGCCGGGCGACCATACCCTCGAGTTATTCTTCTTCGAAAATGGCGGCGAGGCTTCGCTTGAATTATCAGTCAGAACCTCGACTGGCGATTTCGAACTCCTCGGTGCAGCTGGCGGCTTAGCTCAGAGTGCTGACACCAATCTGACGGATTCAGGCACAATCGCATTCACTGACGCCGATCTGTCAGACGGTCATACTGTTTCCGTCGAAGCGGTTGGCACCGAATATCTAGGCAACTTTACCGCGTCCATCTCCGACTCTGCAGAAGGTGACGGCAGCGGCGAAGTAACGTGGGACTTCGCGGTCAATAACTCGGCCTTGTTATCGTTAGGGGCAGGTGAGTCTCTGACACAAACCTATGAAGTGACAGTCACTGACGAGCACGGCGAAAGTTCCACTGAATCAGTTACCGTCACGTTAACTGGTGCCAACGAAGCACCCGTTGCAAGCGGTGTGGGCAATACCGGTTCGGTAACTGAAGACAGCGGCGATGATCAAACCGTCAGTGGTACTGTTGAAGCAACTGATCCTGATGCAAACGACACGCTGGAGTGGAGCGGCAGCGCCACTGGAGCCTATGGTTCGCTGACAATTGATGCGGATGGCAACTGGACCTACACGCTTGACAATGAAAACGCGGACGTCCAGGCGCTGGATGCAGATTCGGATCCGCTACTAGATGTGCTCTTTGTGAATGTCAGTGACGGCATTATGACGACAACTGAACAGATCACCGTCACGATCAACGGCGTGGATGAAGAAGCCGTTCCAGAAATATCGGAAGGGAATCTTAGTGCACCGGGTACTGCCACCGGGTCGGTGGCCCAGGCTGGATTTTACAATTCGGCTGATCCTGCTCACAGTGATTTCTGGTACGTTCAATTGGAGGCCGGGACGCAGGTTACAATTCAGGTAGACAGGATCGAAGCTGCGCTAGACCCAGCGCTATTTGTAATCCAGGGCTCGGTTGATGATCCGCTCGCAACATTTGGCACGAGCATAGATTTCGGCTCCGAAGCCGGATTCATCGGCTTTGCAGATGACGAAATCCCGCGCAGTGATGGTCCGTTTGGAGATCCGTTGTTTACATTCATTGTCCCGGAGACAGGCATATATACGCTGATTGTCACCAACTATCTCAGTGGCGGCGATCATGGCGGCGACTTCGAGTTTGATTATCAAATTACTGTTGATGTCGCATAGGCAAACAAACTTGCAATAACGCTGGGGGGAGCCTTCGGGCTCCCCTTAATTATGTGAGACGGTTGCGGGCGGCGCTTCACCGGAGCAGCTAGCGCAGGCTGAAATCGCAGGCATCCACAATTGCCGTCGGTGTTTTAGATAAGATTGCTGATATTTTTTCGGCAAATTCCGGGCTTTTTGCAAAATTTGGACTAGCTCAACCCTCAGAGACTGTTCCCTGAGGTATTTTGCTACTTTACTTACAGCAACAGCATCTCAAAGATTTTCATTTCAAACCGCAAGAGGTTCACCATGTCATTGCCCGCCACTTATCTGAAAATGTTTTCAACCGTCACCAAAGAAGGCGAGCTGCGCATGCAGCTTCTTGAACAGGAAATGCCTACGCCCACGTCTGACCAAGTGATTGTGCGCGTCGAAGCATCGCCGATCAACCCGTCTGATCAGGGCGTTATGTTCGGCTGGACAGACATGTCCGGCGCAAGCTCGTCGGGTTCCGGCGCAGATACTGTATTGTCTGCACCAGTTTCACCGCAAGGCATGGCCGTTATGAAGGCTCGCATCGATCAAACACTGCCGGTTGGCAACGAAGGCGCTGGCACCGTTGTTGGCGCAGGCGACAGCGAATATGCGCAAAGCCTTATGGGCAAAGTGGTCGCAACGCTGGGCGGCAATATGTACAGCCAATATGTTTGCGTTGACGCAGCCGCATGCCTGCCCCTGTTGCCCGGCAACACGGCCCGCGACGGCGCATCTTGCTTTGTGAACCCCCTGACGGCACTTTCCATGCTTGAGACCATGCGCCTTGAAGGGCATACAGCCCTCGTTCACACCGCTGCAGCTTCAAATCTGGGTCAGATGCTGAACCGGATTTGCAAGGCCGACGGAGTTGAGTTGGTAAATGTTGTACGCAAGGAAGAACAAGCTGAAATTCTGCGCGCGATGGGTGCCAAATATATCGTCAATAGCTCGAGCGACAGCTTCATGGCTGATCTGACCGACGCCATTCATGCCACAGGCGCCACACTGGCCTTTGATGCCACCGGCGGTGGTACTTTGGCGTCAAGCATCCTGAGCGCAATGGAAGCTGCTGCAGCGCGCACTCCTGGTGCTTACAGCATATACGGCTCTATCAAACACAAGCAGGTTTACCTGTACGGCGGGCTGGACACGTCAGCCACAACGCTGAACCGCGGATACGGCATGGCGTGGGGCGTCGGCGGTTGGCTGCTACCGAACTTCCTCGCCCGCGTTGGTAACGACGTTGCAAACGGCTTGCGCATGCGTGTGGCCAAAGAGCTGAAGACCACATTCGCCAGCCATTATACCGATGAAATTTCACTGTCGCAGGCTTTGCAGGCTGATGTGGTTCAGCGCTACAACGCTAAAACAACTGGCGAGAAATTCCTTATTTGCCCGCAAATGCCGCTCTAGGGCACCCAAAAATAACCAACTAAAAAGCCGGGTCATGCCCGGCTTTTTTATGTCTCGAAGAATAGAAATTTAGAAGCTTGAGATTGCTACTCTAGGCCCTTCACAAGAATTGAATTGAGATTTGCGCCTGCGTTCCGGTGCTTGGATATCTTCACGTAACCATCCGAATTCATCCAGGCCATAGCAGATTTTTCGCTCGGAAATTCTATCAGCACAGACCGTGTCGCGGTCCACTCACCCAGAAGCATTGTGGGGTCTTCGTCAACACTCAGCATTTTACCGTCAAAGTTTGTAAACACATCCATGAACTGGTCTGAATATGTGTCATATTCTTCGCGGTTATGGACCGTGACTTGAGAAATAATATAAACTGCCATCGCTTGGTTCCCTCTGCTTGTTTTCGAATAAGAAACTAGGGCTAACGGAGGCAGAGACAACCACAAAAAAAGCCGGGCAATAACCCGACTTTTTCACTTTTGAATTGTCCGATGACTTATTGGCCGCTATCGCCTTCAAGTAACGGCATCGGTGTGCCGTCAGTGCGGCAGCCATATACCATGCCTTTGCCTTCATCCTTGCGATTGATCACAAAACTGGATGTGCCTGTTGGGCAACTAAAGCTGTCGCGGTCGCCGTTCGGCAATGTAACAGTTAAGCGGTCGTAGTCGCGGTTGTTGCTGCGATTAACACCGTCTTCCGAGATTGAAACAGAGCACGCGCCCAACGTCAGGCAAACGGCGGATACAATTATAGTCTTGATTGGTTTCATTTTTTAATCCTCTAGCTGTCGTAGTTTATTGTTTTTTAATTATGGTACCGGTTTATCGCGCCTGATTTCGAAAAACAAGCCCAATAACCAATACGACATTCAACATGAGACCCCTAGAAGTTTGCAGAAACTCCAACCCGGCCATAGCGCCGCTGGGCCATGGTTTCAAGCCCGGTTGATGACAGCGCCGAGACCACCCGTGCATTGAACAGGTTCTCCACATTTGCGGTAAGCTGCACATTCTCGGTGATTTCATAGGCTGCGCCAGCGTTGACGGTGAAAATACTGTCTAGGCGGCGCGTGTTCAGGTCGTCATCAAACTGTCCGCCTGCATAGCGTGCTTCCAATCGCCACCAACCCTTATCCAGTGTTTTATAGAGGCTCGCTGTTGCGCTGTGCCGCGGAGTTTGCACCGGCCGGTTGCCCACTAGTGCAGGGTTGGCATCAAAGGCAGTGATGCGCGAACGGGCATACAAATATTGGCCTTTCAGTTCCAGATTGCTGTCCAGCAAAATGCGGCCTTCCAGCTCAATACCGTCGATGGTGGTGCGGTCAATATTGGCGCGCTGTCTGAGCACTCCGCCGCTGGGCACAAAACCACCCAGCGGGAAAAAGCCTGGCCCGAAACCGATGGTCACGTTGCCAACACCGTCATTGAGCCAGTTCCTGAAAAAGGTCACGCTTGCACTAACCGTATTTAGCGGGCGGTAATCAAAACCTAGTTCAACGCCGTACAGCGCTTCGGGCTTCAGGTCAGGGTTGGCTTCGGTGATGTCGTTCACTACCCGGAACGGGCGGTAATATTCGTTCAGCGTCGGCAAGCGCCAGCTTTTGAACGCTGCTGTTCTCAGCGTGATAGCGCCGGTTAGGTTGCGCTCAAACCCGATGCGACCGCTGCCAATCCAGTCGGCGCGGTTGGCAACAGTGTCTTCGCGCACCAACGAGCCGTCCGCAATATTGGTTTCCAAACGCTCGCCGTTATAGGTGCGCCAGCGGTCCAACCGGAAAGTGGCGGATAGTTCGCCCCAATCGCCCGATGCTGCATATTCACCGTACCCACCCAAAATCCATTGGTCGCCGCCAGCCCGGCGTTGGCGGGTAAAGCCAGCCCCCAGGTTGCGGAAACGCTCGTTGGTTTCACCGCTCATGCGGCGGCCATCCAGGCCAAACTCAAAACCACCCGATTGCACACGCGCGAGAAAGCCTGCGCCCCATGCAGGAACATCAAATTGGTCAAGCACTGCGCGTTCGGTTGTGCGCTCGTCGCGGGCAGAGGCAAACACATTGGCGAAATCCCGTTCGCGGTAATAGACAGTTAGCTCGTAAGCGGTGCCGCTTTCCGGCTGGTGCAACAACCGTAGCGACGTATCGATGGCATCGGTCTCGTTCACCGCCAGTGAAAAACCGTTTACCCGATCTTCCCCGTATGCCCGCACACGCGCTGTCAATATTGTGTCGTCGGCAAGTGCATGAGCATACGATCCACCGATTGCATAAGCCTCGCTTGCTGCACGCGCATCAACAAGACCGCGATCAGCTTCATCCAATAAAAAGTCGCCGTCGGTTTCGAAATAACCGCTGTTTAAGGTGAATTCGCCGCTTGCAGTCTCAATTGCCGCGCTGCCGTTCACCGCAAAACTATTGTCAGAGCCGTAAAAGCCCGAAATCTGATTGCCAGGCGCAGACTGCAGGTCAACTGCGCCCGCCAGTGCCTGCGCGCCAAATGCACCGGGCGAGCCGCCCCTGCGAACAACCGCTTGCCCCACCGCATTGCCTTGGTAGCCAGACCAATATATCCAGCCACCAAACGGGTCGTTTTGCGGGATACCGTCAAGGGTCACCAGCACGCGCCCAGCACCGTTTGCGCCGACGCCGCGCATGGACAAGCCCTGCGTTGTGGGGTGCGATGTAAAGCTGTTTGCACGCCTGAACAAGCCAACACCTGGCACTGAACCCAACGCGCTATCAAGGCGGGTTACTGCCTGCGACGCATAATCAACGATAACTATTTTTTGCCCTGTCGCCCTTACCTGCAACCGGGGTCCCGAAACGGTTATTTCTTCGGGCGTTTCGTTGCCAATATAAGAGTCTTGGCTATTTGCGGCGAGGCTGGACGTCGTCAGCAGTGACAGCGCCCCCATTATTTTCAAAATTGGTCCGTACATAAGTCGCTATCAACGCTATTTCTTCATTGGTTAAAAAATCAAAGCCCGGCATTTCATTGGTGAAGCCGCTTTGCCCTGCCCCATCGGCGGCACTACCAAACAGGATCATGTCAATCACACCGCCCTTTGGGGCGTTTGCCCGTTTGCTGCCGAATAGTTCCGGCTGCATGAAGGGCACACCGCCGCCATCAAATTGGTGGCATACGGCGCAGTTGGTCTCATATAAGAATTTCCCGGTTTGCGGTTCTTCCGCGGTTACAGGCGCTGCAACAGAGGCCGACAAGGCCGCGCCCGCAAGCACGGCCCCAAGAAGTTTAATGACCTTCATAGGTGATTTTCCAGACACGCCCGCCTGACATTAGACTGGAAATATATATGGCGCCGTCAGGCCCTTCAGCCAAACCAAGTGGCCGGTGAACGGCGTCACGCGGCGACATCACCGGCTCTGGCCCACCAAACCCGTTTGCAAACGTAACCCAATCACCACCTAAGTTACCGGCATCATCCAGCGGCACATAAACCACCCGGTATCCCTGCTGCGGCTGTGGTGCGCGGTTCCAGGAACCATGGAAGGCTATATAGGCACCTTTGCGGTATTCGGCAGGCATGGCATCGCCCGCGAGGAACATCATGCCGTTAGGAGCCCAGTGGCCCGGGAACCCAACCAATGGCATCTGACCTTCGTCGGAGGCGGTGTTGCCGTCACCGCCGTATTCAGGCATCACCACCCGTTCGCCTTTGATATGGTCAAAATAGCTGTAGGGCCAACCAAGGTCCGACCCGTCTGATACTTTGTGAAACTCTTCTGACGGCATTTCAGCGCTTTGCTCATTGGTGAACATGTCGGGGAAGAAACTGGCCAACTGGTCACGACCGTGCATGGCAACATACAGGCTGTCAGCGTGGGTGTTCCACGCCATCGACATACCGTTTCGGATGCCGGTTGCATAGTGATGGCCGTCTTTCATCTGGTCCTGACCCGGCTTGGCGGCATCAAACCGCCAGGTGCCGCCGTATTGCTCCAGGATCGGGCACGGCCGCATACCGGGCGAACCTTTGGTGCGCATCTCGGTCATGCAGGCGTTTGAAGGTGCGCCCACATTCACATACATGTTACCTGCTTCGTCAAAGGTAAAATTCTTGGAAGCATGCTGAGTTTCTTCGTTAAAACCCTGCGCGATGACTGTTGCGTCACCTGACGGAGCGCCGCCTTCAGGTAGCGGCCAGCGCATCACTTCGGTGTCAGTGGAATAATAAAGATGGCCGTCATACACGCCCATGCCTGTGCCCTGCATACCTTCGGCGAAATATTGCCGCTCGTCGGCAACACCGTCGCCGTCCGGATCATACAGCGCTACAGCACCCATACCATCCTTGGGCCGAAACAGCGCCGCATACACCCAGCCGTTACTGGCCGCTGCAATATGGCGTGCACTGCCAACGTCGTCGGCATATACGGTTGCCTTGAAACCTGCGGGCAGACTGATACCTGTTGCAGCGTCTACTGCCGCGCCGTCAGCAACGCCGACTAGCGGTGCGGCTGCATCTTGTGCTGCCGCCTCGTCCTGTGCCGCCTGTTCGTGGGCTTCTTCGGGTGCGGAACACCCAACAAGTGCCAGCGTTAATACGCTCACGCCAAATATTTTTGAATTCATGTCTTTTCTCCCCAGCCTTTTATGCCCATGTTGGCATCATGCTATAGCCATAACATATTGCGTTAGAAATAAAACATAATGTGATTGTGTTATAATATTGCAAAAGTCAACTAAACGAATGTGAACATCCATGCCCGAAAGTGAAGACCCTATGGCCGACCCGATTTTCAATACGCCGAGCTTTGAGGCCTACGATCTGCTGATGAACCGGCGGTCGGTTAAAACAAGGGATATGTGTGAGCCGGGGCCTGACCGCGAAACGCTGGAGAAAATTTTAGCCGCCGGCATGCGTGTACCTGATCACGGCAAACTCGCCCCGTGGCGCTTCATTGTGTTAACCGGCGACGCCCGCGCGAGGCTTGGTAAAGTTATTACAGACGGCCTAATTGCAGAGTGGGAAACAAGCCAGAAAACCGCTGAAAAAATGAGCGGTTATGCCACACAATCGCCAGCACTTATCATAGCCGTCTATTCGCCCAATGACAGCCGCCCAATCCCTGAGTGGGAGCAGCAGCTTTCCACCGGCGCCGCGTGCCAGAATATGCTCGTTGCAGCAACGGCGCTGGGGTATGCCGCGCAGTGGCTAACTGGGTGGGCGAGTTACAGCAAGTATGTGGCAAAAGCGCTGAAGATGACGAAGCAGGAGAAGATCGCTGGTTTCATGTTTTTCGGTAGCCACAGCCGCCAACCCACCGAACGTCCACGGCCTGATCCGGCTGACCATGTAACATGGGGGTGGCCTGCCGATGCTGTTGAATAAAGCTTACGCGCCCAAGCAGGCGTTTCTGGAACTGGGTGACGGTTTTGCAGACCCGGTGAAGGCCGCTGACTTTCCTGAGACCATCTTGCGCTACCGCAACAACCGTGCCGCTGCAAGCATCGGGCTGGACGGGCTAACCGACGATGAGTGGCTGCTGCATTTCAGCCGGTTTGAACCCCTGCCTGGCTCGCTGCCTGAGCCGTTGGCGCAGCGCTACCACGGCCACCAGTTCCGGCATTATAACCCGGAAATCGGCGATGGGCGCGGCTTTTTGTTTGCCCAAATGGAGGATAAAGCTGGCCGTTTAATGGACCTTGGCACCAAGGGCAGCGGCACAACGCCCTACAGCCGGTCCGGCGATGGGCGCTTGACCTTGAAAGGCGGTTTCCGCGAAATTCTGGCGACAGAAATGCTGGAAGCGCTGGGGGTCAACACATCCAAAACACTGTCGATCATTGAAACCGGAGAAAGCCTGCACCGGGGCGACGAGCCATCGCCGACCCGCTCGGCAGTGATGGTGCGGCTCAATCACGGCCATATCCGCATCGGCACTTTCCAGCGCCATGCCTTTCATTCGGACAGCGAACGCCTGACACTGCTGGTGGATTATTGCCTGAAACATTATTACGGCGTAACGCCAAAGGGCGGCGCTTCTGACCGCGCGCTTGAACTGCTGTCGCTGGTATCGGCCCGGGTCGCTGTCCAAGCTGCAGAATTGATGGCGGCCGGATTTGTTCACGGCGTGCTCAACACCGACAATATCAATATTAGCGGCGAAGTGTTTGACTTTGGTCCCTGGCGCTTTCTACCGACCATGGACCTTGCTTTCACCGCCGCCTATTTCGATGAAAGCGGGCTCTATGCCTTTGGCCGACAGCCGGATGCACTGCACTGGAACATATACCAGCTTGGCGGGTCATTTTCAGACCTATGCAGCGAAAATGACTTGAAAAAAGCGCTGGAAAACTACCCCCGGCTTTACTTGGACGCGATCAGGGTGAAGTTGCTGGCGCGGCTGGGTGTTAAGGCCAAAGGCGACATTGAAGACGATGCCCTCTTGACGCTGGTGAACGAATTTATGAGCAAAGAGAACTTCCCGTACGAGCGATTTTTCTTTGATTGGTACGGCGGCAGCGCCAGTGCAAAACGGGCCACGAGCGGACCAGAGGCACACCGATACAACAAAGAAAGCTACAGCGGTTTGGTTGCCGCGCTGTCCAGCTATCAGCCATCAAACCCACAAGCATTGAACATGTCTTACTTCCTCGGCGAAGGCCCGGAAACCCTGCTGATAGACGAAGTAGAAGCCCTGTGGGCACCCATCGCGGACGACGACAACTGGGAACCGTTTAATGCCAAAATTAACCGCATCCGCGAAATGGGCAAGGCGTCTACTTGTAGTTAAGACTGTATCTAAACTTGTATTTTTTCAATCTCCGGTATAATGATTTACATGGATTAATTACTGATGCCCTAATATGGGGTTTCAGAATTTTGTCGGGGGACACCAAGACATGCCAGAAGGTAGCGCCAACAAGAAATTCGTTTTAACGCCTATCATGATTTCTATTTTCGCAATCATTTTATCGCAAATGAAACCAATTTATACCTATTTTGAAAAACCGAAACTGGACATTCTTGTTGGTAAAAGCATGATGGTTTACGAAACTTGGGGCAATCTGTCCTCAAACCTTTTCGTTCAGCTTGTTAACAGAGGCGGCGCAGGCGGTTTAGTAGAGAAAGTGAGCATTTTTATTAAGTCAAGAGACTCAGATTATTCCCATATCCTTAACGGGCAGACTTATTTTCTACAACCAGAAGCCGTTGGCCAAAACGATATCGTGTCACAAATACCCTTCAGCTACGTGACGGTAGATAGCGGTTCGATCTGGACAGGATATATCAGTACATTTGCTGACGTTAGCAAAAGCCAACAGGCTAAGATACAAGACATTATCCAGCGCACCAGTGAAGATATCAGTTCCAAATTTGTACAAGGCGGCCCCGTCGTTACTATTGAACCTGCATTGATGGAGGAAATTCGCTCGTTCACCCGCGGCAACCTACGCGGCTTCGGCATTGGTGAGCACCAGTTGTTGGTCATGGGGTGGGCGCAAGGTGACCAAACACCAAGTCTAATGAAAGCCTATAGTTTTTCAGTGTATGAAAACGACACTTCTAGATTAAGAGCAAAAGAAGAAGGTTATCCATACGGTTCCGGCATTACCTTCCCGCTTAATCCTAACATCGGACGGCAAGCAAATTTCAATTCAACTTTAACGGAAGTTGACGATGAAAAAACCCGTCAAAGATTGTATGAAGCGTACAAGCAGGAGCTTCTTTGACCATATGCACCTCGAAATCCAGCTAACACGCAGTTTCTATGCGCTGGCTTCGTCCAGTGAAGCAGTGCTGACGCCTTTAAAATGACGTAACACCAAGTACATCAACAAGCCGATGGGGCCAGCGAGGAAAGCAAAGATAAGGCAAGGCACTACCATAATGTGATTTACACTGCGTTTGGCTGCATCGCGGCCAATCCAGGCACCGACAAACAGGTCAAACACCAGATAGTGGGCCCAACCCATCAGCGCCACATTAGGGTGCGAGAAGGCCGTCATTACTGTATCTAATGTCGCGAAGCCGCCGCCCTCGGCAGACTCGCCGAACGCAAGGGCACGCACCCACAGCACCAGGTATAAAAGCCCGAAAACCACTGGATACAAACCGCTATGCACAAGCTTCTGTGTAACGGCGTGCTTTGGCAAAAACGCTAACAATAACCACGCGGGCATAACCGCATAATTGACGATGCTATAATATGTTCCGTAATCCATGAATTGTTCCCCTATAGCTGAATTTAGGGAATCCTATCACCGAAGCAGCGGCGGTACCAAGCTACTCCGCATCAACCTGCACTTTTGGCGTCGGGTACAGTTCGTCCATCGACACACTGCGGCCGTCGCCTAGCACAATGCGGGCGTGGTACCGTTTCAACAGGCGCGGCTCCGGCACACCGCAACTGTGGGCAAGGATACCAACTTCCTTCTTCATGTTTTTGGCATAACTGGCCACGCGCTTTGCTTTGTTGCTGGGGTCCAGCCCGAACTGCAATTTGGGATCGTGGGTGGTAATGCCGGTAGGGCAAGTGTTTTTGTTGCACTGCAGCGCCTGAATACAGCCAAGCGAGAACATAAAACCGCGCGCAGAATTGACAAAATCTGCTCCGGCGCAGTAAGCCCACGCCACTTCAGACGGATTGATCATCTTGCCGCTGGCGCATACTTTGATGCGGTCGCGCAGGCCGTGCTTGACCAGAATATTAACAACAAGCGGCAGGCTTTCCCGGATCGGCATACCCATATTGTCAATCAGGCTCATGGGGGCTGCACCAGTGCCGCCGTCTGCGCTGTCAATGGTGATAAAATCAGGTGCGCTTTCAATGCCACGCTCGTTAATCAGCCTGCACAGGTTTTCAAAGAAACCGTAAGCACCGATAACCGCCTTAAACCCTACCGGCTTGCCAGTAACCTCCCGCACATAATGGATCATATCCAGCAAATCGTCGATGCTATCAACCTCGGGGTGACGGTTGGGGCTGATGGCGTCCTTGCCCACTTCCAGCCCGCGAATCTCCGCAATGTCTTCGGTAACCTTGGCGCCCGGCAAAATTCCGCCTTTACCCGGCTTTGCACCTTGACTGAGCTTGATCTCAAACATTTTGACGGCCTCGTGTTCGGCCACGGCCTTCAGTTTTTCTTCGTCGAAACCGCCTTCGGGCCTGCGAACACCAAACTTGCCAGTGCCAATTTGAAAAACGATATCAGCGCCGCCTTCAAGGTGGTAAGGCGACAAACCGCCCTCGCCAGTATTCATCCAAATGCCAGCTTTTTTCGCACCCGCAGACAGCGCCTTCACGGCGGGTATGGAGATAGCCCCGTAACTCATGCCGGATATATTGAAGATGGAATCGGTCGAATAGGGACGGCGTGCATAGGGCCCAATAGTAACGGCGCAGGGGTCTATTGCATCTTCTTCCAGCGTCGGAAACGGGCAATTAACAAAATACACCGTGCCAGTAGGGCGAAGGTCCCGCGTGGACCCAAATGCAACGGTCGAATCTACATTTTTGGCGGCCCTGTATACCCAGGATCGCTCTGCCCGGTTGAAAGGCATTTCCTCGCGGTCCAAAGCAAAGAAATATTGGCGAAAAAACTCACCCAAATGCTCAA
>JAJFIU010000102.1 GCA_021774695.1 Alphaproteobacteria bacterium
TTGGTGACAACCATGCGCTCGTGGCCTTTAACCGCGATCTTGTCCATTTTCAGGATAATGCGACCATCCCGGCTTTGCGGCGTGCCCGCAACCAGCGCCCAATAGCGTTTGTCCGTTTCGCGGCTTTGAAACGCTTTGGAAAGTGCGCCAGCAGCCTTCGGCGTGCGTGCCAGCAAAAGCACGCCTGACGTGTCTTTATCTAGTCTGTGAACCAACTTTGGCCGGTGTCTGCCGTCGAACACCAACGCATCGAGAAGGCCGTCAAGATGCCGGGTCTGGCCTGTACCGCCTTGCGTGGGCAAACCCGCAGGTTTGTTAATCGCAATCACCGCATCATCTTTATAGAGCACCCAGTTTCTGACGTCCGCGATTTCATGATCGGTCAAGATTTTTTCAGTGGTTTTTTTTGTATACTGAGCAGTGCTTTGTCCATCGTGCTGTCCCGGACTGCCCGGAATCGGCGGCACCCGCACAATTTGCCCGGCAACCACATGTTCTTTGCCTTTTACCCTTTTGCGGTCCAGGCGCACATCGCCCTTGCGCATAGCCTTTTGCAACTGAACAAAGGAATATTCCGGGAAGTGCCGCTTGAACCAACGGTCGATGCGCACACCGTCATCGTCAAAATGAACTTCAATATGTTGAACACCGCTCATACTAATAACCTTCCGAGCCAAAGCCCCAACAACAGTGCCAGCGCACCAACGATCAGCGAGCCCACTGAATAAAGGGCGGCCCCTGTCCAGTCACCGCGCTGAAACAACAATATAGTTTCCATCGAATAGGTGGAAAAAGTGGTGAAACTACCCAAAAAACCCACGGTCAAAAATCCACGCATCTCTGAGGATATATTAATTTTATGGGCAAGCAAGGCCACCAAAATCCCCATGGCCAGACTACCCACTATGTTGACAGTAAACGTCCCAAAGGGGAACCCAATTCCGGCCAGTTTGCTAATTGCGCCCGAGACAAAATGACGACTAACCGCGCCGAGCGCGCCGCCCACTGCGATTGCCAGAACAAGCTGCATGTCGCATATCCTCACATCAAGTCAAATAATACCGAAAATCCATCCTTCGGTGCGGCGCACCTTAGTCGATAGTGCTGGCGGATGCCAGTATTTGCGTTCACCAGAAATCATCCGCAGTCCGGCGGCAGTAACCAGTGCATCTGCGGCATGCTCACCGCCAGCAGCAGTGGCTGGCATATCTGCAAGCTGCTCTGACTTTAAGCTGGTCAAAACTGCGTTCAAGGTGTCCAGCCCGCGCATTTTCCCACGGTGCCCGCCCAGCTTCGCAAACGCCGCTGCATATATTTCTACCAGAGTTGTGCCAGCACTTGCTGGCGGGTCATACGGCCATACCGAAATACCCGGATCGCCAGCTAACCGATGGAGCATCCGCATGGTCGACAGGCCCGAAAGCCCTACCTGGCTAGGGCCGATAAGGTGAAACACGCTTTCACACGGCCCTGCCCCGCTATCAATCGCCCGCTGTTCGCAAACCCTCATACGGCGTTCAAACCGGGAGCCTTTTGCACCGGTCTTTAGGTAAAAGTCACTGTGTTCCTCAACGAAAGGACCACCGTATAAGTCTCCTGCACTGCCGCAAGCGGCTTCAAGCACAGGCCACAATTCTTGTGCGCTATTGGGCAGCTTACTGGCCGGGATATAGCTGCCCTTATCAATAAACGGCATCGAGAAGGCCGAATCAACACCTACCAGCGCCCGAGAGCGCTTTGGCAGGCCCATGCCCGCAGCAATCCATCTGGCGCATTCTGAGCGGCTCCATGCGGCGCGTCCCGACGGTGTTGCAACCACTTTCGGCGCACCACCGCCCGCTTCACACACCGCAACCGCCAACCCGGCATGGCGGGAACCCTTGGCACCGGACCAGTCAATACCAACAAAATGGGTAAAAGCTTCATTCACAGAGAAAATATTCCGTTTATCCTAATATGCGTGCTGGTTTCCGTGGCACCCAGCTTCATTGATCGCTACTCAGCTAGTTCCTTAATCTTCTCTATTATCCCCTTATATGCGGGATCAATCTTCAACACTTCAGCATAAACGGTAACTGCCTTTCCCAATTCCCCGATACTTTCGTAAAATCGTGCAAGTTCGGCCCTGGCTTCGGCAAGTTCCGGGTAGTTGGTCACATTCAGTTGGTACAAACTCTGTGCATTCTCCACCATCTCATGATCAAAAGCATTTTTTGCCGCCGCATTTGTCCACCAAACATCTGGTAGATACCGCACACCGATTTGCTGCGAAAAAGCATCATAGTGCTGACTGAGAATCTCAGGTTTTTGCGCTATTTCCGATAATGCGGGCGGCTTGTAGCCGTCAAAAATATGCCTCACCCCTGCATGAAACCCTGCCATTACAATCGAGGAATGATTTTCGTCCGCATATATTTCGACCTTTCCCTTGTACGCATCAGCACTTTTTTTGTTAATGATGGCAAACAGTATTTCGGCATCACTTTTTTTATATAATTCAGTGGCCCCATCCAACGCTATTGCAGCATAAAGATTCCCCGAAAACCCAGACAATTCATTATCTAGTTTTTCTGCCAACTTCATAAGATAATCGTCGCCGAACCACAAACTGGGTTCGATGACTATATAAGACTGAAAAAGAGGGTCGCCAGACAGAAGGTCACTGAGCGCAAATAAGCCGCTAAACGAATGCCCAATTACTATACGGTGGGTATTGACACGGTAATGCGCCGCAATATGCGGGAAAAACTCTTGCTTTAGAAAATCCCTATATTTTCCCGCACCACCCGAAACCAATAACCAGTCCTGTTTTTCGCCGAGAAAATCGACCTCGGAGTGAACAGGGGTATAATCTCTGTTCCGGTTATTGCTGGGTATTCCAATAACGATAGCTTCTGGCGCGCGAAAAGGGCCGGTTTCGTAGTTTATTCGCATCGCTGTGCTTGCCAATAGCAGCTGAGATTCGTAACCATCCAGCACATATACAACGGGATAATGTTTCGATTTATTTGTAGCGTATGAGGCGGGCAAAATGACTGTGTATTTTTGATCCTCGGTCATAAGCGCTGAATGAAACGAATACTCCTCCCCTACGGTGAGTGCCCCTTCATGGCGGCGCTGTTGTCGCAGTGGCTCTTCCGCAGCAACTAGATTTGTGGCGAAGACCAACAGAAAAATTAGCTTATACACTGAACGACCCCATATTTTTATCCCCTGTCACCATGGTTTCGTACGGCATAAAGGCCTTTGAATCAAAACATTCAGATACTGCGGTAGATAGTCTAGTCGATATCCACATCGGGCTTAGCCAACCCCGCATGCCGCGACCCCTTTGCACCAGACCAGTCGATACCTACAAAATGTGTGAGTTCGGTCACAGACATGCCTTAGAGTTTCCTTTACAGCGGTGTTATGATATTTTTTTATTGCGACACCAGCATCAGTATTAGTGGGGACAGCAGGATGCAACTTTCTACTTACAATGGATTATCCAAACTGTTCCGGCTTCTTATGGTAACCGGCCTCACTTTTGGCTGCGCTGCCAAAGACCCGAAAGACACAGTAGTATCACCGGTTGAACCAGCCAGCGCAAACAAACCAGCTGTGATTCTTGCGATGAACGATATATACCGGATTAACGGCGTCAAGCGCGGTACCGAGGGCGGCATGGCGAGAATTGCCCATCTGCTGCAAGAGCTGAAAACCAACAATGATGTACTGGTTCTTCACGGCGGTGACATATTGTCTCCGTCGCTGCTCGGCGATAGCTACAAGGGTCAACAGATGATCGATCTGATGAATTTGTTCGATGGCACACGGGACCCTGAGACGCCGGATGCTTCGCTGCTGGCGGTATTCGGCAACCATGAATTCGATTACGGCAAATGCAAAAAACCAGCCCCTCTTGTAGCACGCATCAACCAATCAGAATTTATCTGGTTGGCTGGCAATCTGGATTTCAACAAGTGTCCCGCTGGCACACCAGGGCTTGCACCCCTCGCCAATGCCAAAAACATTATGAGCCACAAAACCGTGACAGTCGGCGGCATCAAATTCGGTATTTTCGGGCTGACCATCAACAACGCCGACTATTGGCAATTACTGACCCACCGCGACCGCAGCTACGACGAGGCAATGGACGCAAAAACCAGAGAAAAAATGAATCTGGAAAGCTATGTGAAGGCTGCCACAGAGTTAACTGCCAAGCTCAGGAAAGAGAATGTAGATTACGTCATCGCATTAACTCATCTGGATTGGTCACACGACCTTGAAATTCTGGAAAGGCTTCAAGGCGAAGCGGGGCCGGACCTGATTATTGGCGGCCATAACCATGCCGCCGGGATAAAAAGCCCCAGCAACAGCAGCCGCGCAGTCTATAAACAAACTGCCGAGGCCCGCGATGTCGGTGTCCATAAATTCCAAAAACAAAAAGACGGGCGTATTAGCCATAGCCACAACACCGTTTCACTCAAGGGAACTCAAAAAACGCCAGTAATGCAAAAGGAGACAGACGTTTGGTTGTCCCGGCACGAGCCCGAATTCTGCAAAACAGCTGGCCCCGGTAAAACGCCGCTAACAAACAACTGTTTGGAAGACCCCATGGGGGTTACGCAGATGGTTTGGGAACTGGAGGAAGATGACAACCGCGGCAAAGAAACAGCTATTGGAAACTGGTTGGCCGAAAAAATGGTCGATAACGCTCGCGGCAATACTGGTGCTTTTTGCCAAGCGGATGGCGGCGCGAAACCTGTTGTTGTCAGTCTGCTTGGTTCCGGCAGTTTGCGGCTAAATTTCCAACTTGAAAAGGGCTATGCAATGCAACGCCGTGAAATTGAGGAGCTATTCCCCTTTTCTCTTGACCTAGCGATGATTTGCACAGATGGCGCTAATTTAAAAGCCCAGCTAACCCAAGGCCTTTCGAAAGTCGGGCAAGGTGCCTGGCCGCATATTTCAGGCCTTAACATTGCCTACAAAGAGCCAAGCGAAAGAGGCGACGATATCACCTTGAAATCGGTGAAAAACGCTGCACAGCAAGACATTTCAGACAGCCAGCCGATTATTGTCATCACCAACTCCTACATAGCCGGGCAAGGTGATGGTTATAAATGGGGAATTTGTCCCGGTGTTACCGAATGGGACGACTGCTTTTTCAGACGCATATCTACGGGCAAAGAGAAAAATGCGAAACTGGTGATGAAAAACGGCGAGAACATAGACATGAAACAACAAATTCTTGAGGAATTTTACGCCGTTGGTGCAGGCGGTGTTGGCCCTTCAACATTTGTCAGACATCTGAAGAACGAAGCGCCAAATTAAAAAAAGACGCCGATACCGACATCGTCAAATTTCGGTCCTGCCCTGAAGCGCCTTACTCTTTACTCTTTGCCTGATGGTCAGCGCGGAATTTCTGGAAATAGGCCAGCCGTTTTTGCACCTCGCGCTCGAAGCCGCGCTCTACCGGCTGGTAAAACTGCTGGCGCTGCATATCATCGGGAAAATAGTTTTGCCCAGACACGCCGCCCTCCGTGTCATGGTCGTAGGCATAGTCTTTACCGTAACCGATATCTTTCATCAGTTTGGTGGGCGCATTGAGGATATGGGCTGGCGGCATCAGGCTGCCGGTGGCACGGGCGGTTTTCTTGGCGGCTTTTTCAGCTTTATAGGCGGCGTTGGATTTGGGGGCCGTTGCCATATAGAGCACCGCCTGGACAATCTGCAACTCGCCCTCGGGGCTGCCGAGAAACTCGTAAGTGTTTTTGGCTGCAAGCGCCTGATGAATGGCTTCGGGGTCTGCAAGGCCGATATCTTCGCTGGCGAAACGCACCAGCCGGCGAATTAGATACATCGGGTCCTCACCGGCAACCAGCATACGCGCTGTCCAATATAGGGCAGCGTCAGGGTCCGAGCCCCTGAGCGATTTATGCAGCGCCGATATCAGGTTATAATGACCGTCGCGGTCTTTGTCGTAGGCGGGCGCACGCTGTTGCAACAATTTGGCAAGGCTTTCGGGCGTCAGCGTCTCATCGCCAACGGTATCAGCAAGCGTTTCCACACAGTTAAGCAGGAAACGCCCGTCACCGTCGGCCATTGCCTTCAGGCTGACCCGCGCGGCCGCGTCTATGGGAAGGCTACGACCCAAATCGGCTTCTGCTCGCGCGAGAAGCTGTTCCAGCGCCTCGTCGTCGTGCCGCTTGAGTACCAGCACCTGCATCCGGGATAAGAGCGCACCGTTAATCTCAAACGACGGGTTTTCGGTGGTTGCGCCGACCAGGATGATGGTGCCGTTTTCCACGTAAGGCAAAAATCCGTCTTGCTGCGAACGGTTGAACCGGTGGATTTCGTCCACAAACAACAGAGTGCCGCGGCCATCCATGCGGCGCATCTTTGCGGCCTCGAAAATCTTCTTCAGGTCCGCGACGCCGGTAAAAATCGCCGATATCTGCTCAAACGCCAAATCAGCGTGATTAGCCAATAGCCGCGCGATGGTGGTTTTGCCGCTGCCGGGTGGCCCCCACAATATCAGGCTGGAAACTTTGCCCGCGGCAACCATACGACCTAGCGGGCCGTCTGCCGCCAGAAGGTGGTCTTGCCCAACAACAGTTTCCAGCGAGGCAGGTCGCAACCGGTCCGCTAGTGGCCGCATGCCTGTGTCGTCCGCTCCCGCTGCAAACAGGTCCACCATCGGTTATCGGATGGTATTACAGCGGAACGAACGGTTGGGTATCACCGTACATTCCTGGACACGACCACGACGTTGAATTTGGTAAATAAACTGCTCGGCGGCTTCATCGATGACCGTATCCAGATCAGCAACCTTTGAGACCGGCGAGCCGTTTACTGCCAGCAAAACATCGCCGGGGATAAGGAATTGATAGCGCGCTGACGGCGAGCGACGCTCAACCTCCAGCACGATCACGCCCTTGCGGAAGCTGTTGATCTGCAATTCCTCGTTAAAGCGCGGCGACATATTGGCAACGGTGACGCCCTGAAAGGGATGACGACCGTCCAACTTGGTTAAATTGCGTGCTGGATCTTCCGGTGGCAGTGATAGCGCGACGCGGCGTTCCTGTATGAAACCCTCGGTCAGCACGGCGAGCGGTACTTCGTCGTTTTCCCGCAGCGTTGCAATGCGGAAATTCAAGCCTGGCTCGTCGATAATTTCCTTGCCGTCAATCGCCATAATCACGTCGCCGGGGTTAATACGCGCAGCTGCGGCGGGGCTGCCAATATAAACTTCATCCACCAAAACGCCTCCTGCCCGGTCAAGCCCGAGACCAGCGGCGAGGGCGGCGGTAACCGATTGGCCTTTAATGCCAAGCCAAGGCCGTACAAGCTGGCCTTCATTTAAAGCGGCACGCAGCACCGACTTGACCATATTGGCAGGAATGGCAAAGCCAATGCCATTAGAGGTGCCTGTGCGGCTGTATATGGCCGTGTTGATGCCCAAAAGCTCGCCGTCGATGCCAATGAGCGCACCGCCAGAGTTGCCGGGGTTAACAGCGGCGTCGGTTTGAATGAAAAATCCGAAGTCAGAAATGCCGCGCTGGGTGCGGGCATTGGCAGACACGATACCACCGGTTACGGTTTGACCAATACCAAACGGGTTGCCGATGGCCAGCACAATATCGCCGACCAGAACACTGTCACTGTCGGCCAGATTAAGAATGGCAAGCGGTTCGTCGCCCGCATCAATTTGCAGAATGGCAAGATCAGTTCGTGGGTCAGCAAGGATGATTTCGGCGGCAAACTCGCGCCGGTCAGACAGAACTACGGTAACTTCATCGGCGCCTTCAATGACATGATTATTGGTAACAATGATGCCGTCAGGCCGCACAATAACGCCCGAGCCCAGCGAACCACGAACCCGCTCTTTGGGCATGCCAAAACTGAACTGGTCGCCGAAGAAACGTTTGAACAGCGAATCGTCAAACATGGCGGAGCGTGTTTTCACCACTTTGCGGGTGTAGATATTGACAACCGCAGGCGCGCTCTCTGCCACCAGCGGCGCGTAGGACAGTTTTACCTGAACCGCCGATTGCGGCAGAACTCGTTTCGGCTCAGAAGTTTGAGCTACGACTAATGTGGTGGTTCCCATGATTAACGCGAACAAGAGCGAAAGGGATTTAAGAGTGCGCTTCATCAATTTGAATTCCTGTTTCTATACCAGCTGTACGATCCTAGGGTTGCCGCCAGTTATGGCCGAGCCAACCGGCAAGCGCAAGAGGCTGGCGATGACTTGATGCACTTGCGAGACAAAACCCACGGTATCGCCAGATTGATAGGCATAAATTGCGGCAACGGCATGGCAAGCGGCTAATAGGCGATACCCAGATTGGCCGCCAGCAACAGGGCGCAATCCAGATCAATCAGGTTGCCCGAGCGCAGTAAAGGCGCAAACTCTTCGGTTGAAACCAGCAGGGGCTCGGCGATCATGTTGGCTTCGACCTCAGGCTCAGCGACCTTGATACAGTTTCGCGCCAGAAAGATATGCTTGCGCGCGGTCGAATAGGCCATAGGGAAACAACTGGTAACTGATTCCAGTTCGCCCTGATAACCGGTTTCCTCAAGCAACTCCTTGCGTGCCGTTTCAAGCGGGCTGTCGCCGGACTCTACCATGCCGCCGGGCATATCGTAGCAATGCATGGCCGGGCCGGGACGGAACTGGCGCACCATGATAATGTCGCCTTCAGCCGTTACCGCGCCGACAACGGCAAAGTCCGCCTCTTCCTTGATGAAATAGCGATAGTCTTCGCCCTCGTGGTTAAACTGGTGTTCGGCAACCGTGAGGTAAGGGTCGTGGTACAAGACCTTGCGGCGGCGCGCCTGGGTACTCGGTTTGGGCATTACTATATACCTTGGAGTTTAAAACTGCATTTGGATGGACAATGCCGCTGCACCGATACAATCGCAACACCAATATAGCCTGTACCGGCCACAGCGCCGTAGCACGCCGAAACACCGCACCGACGCGGTTGGCTTCATTTAACCCGCGAAATATTTTCATACAAGGCTGCGAACGCTGGTTCTATCGCCACAAATACCGACAGAACGCGCTGATTGAACATGGCTACTGTGCCGCGACCGTCGCCTTCAGTGATAATTTTAACCGCCGCCTCATGAGACATGTCTTTTTTGTAGGAACGGGTCGCTCGGAGCGCTTCATATATATCGCACAGGGTTACGATATAGGTGCACATCGGTATATTTTTGCCCGCCAGACCGCGGGGGTAGCCACTGCCGTCCGCATATTCATGATGCCCTTCGGCAATGTCTGCCGCCAAATCAAAGAACGGTGTATTAAGCGGTCTCAAAATGTCTGCACCCATACTTGGGTGTTTTTCCATATGTTCGCGTTCACGTGAACTCAGACCTCGTGGCGCATGCAAAATAACGGGTGAAACAGTGATCTTTCCTACGTCATGTAACCTGGCCGCATAATTAAGGGTTTTGGCTCCCTGTTTCGACGCCCCCATTGCACCCGACAAGAGCTCGGTCAGTTCGCCAACAAAGGTGTCATGATTTGCGGTAAGCTTATCTATAGCCCCATGCGTTCTTCCAACACATTCGATCGCTTTTTCAAAATCTGGTGCAAACTCGCCTTCAATACCAATCATGACACCCTCTGTAACTATTACGATTACTATGAACTTGTTAGTTGTATTAGTAAATAGTTAGTGTGATAGAGGCATTTATTATATGAATTGGCTCTTCCTGATTATCCAGACAAGTTCAGTGAGGCGAGCGATCGTGGTTCTGCTTCGATCTCCTGGCTAGGGCCGCTATCCTGGCCTTTGGCATCTTCGTTGCGATCAACCAGCTCGATAACAGCCATAGGCGCGTTGCTGCCGTGGCGGTAACCGGCTTTACGGTGACGCATAGTTTAACTCCTTGTTGCCTGTCCGGCCTTGGACGATTTGTTTCAATCGCCTAGTATAGGCAGGTGTCCCGGCTTGGCCGAGTAATGGTTAACTGTCGCTTAATCGAATGTATCCAAACTAGGGTCACAAAAAAGCGGGTGCAAACATCAAGCTTGAGGAGGTATTATGGGAAAGTTTCCGAAATTTATTGCCGTGGTTGCTGCCAGTATATTTGCCGTGGGTTTCTTCAGCGGCGCTTACAAAAAATTTGAGGGGCAGCCGGCACTGGATTGTAGTGATGCTTCAGCAGAAACCTCTATTGGCCAGCTTCGCACCTGCGCCGAGGCAGGCGATCCCGCGTCGCAATATCTAATGTTCGTGCATTTTGAGGAGAAGACAACAGGGTACAACATCACAGAAACCAACGCCGTAAAGTGGATATTGAAAGCTGGGGAAAGCGGGAACATAGATGCCAAGCTAAAATTGATGCGGCTATACAAAGGCTCCTTCGAGAAAAGGCGTTATGTGCCTAAATATAAAAGCCTGCCGCTTGATGAGGACAAGTCAAAAGCCTTGGCAAGGGAACTCGCGCTTAAGGGGGTAGCCAAAGCTCAATATTTTCACGGTGTCTTCGGCCTGTCTGCCTATACTCAAGAGACTTATATACGAAGCTACCGCTGGCTGATAGAAGCTGCAAAAAACGGCGACGAACTAGCAATAAGCGAAGTAAACTTTCGGCGCCGCCGCGCAGGAGACGAACTCTATTTGGAAGCGATGGCACTAAAAGATGAGGAGTGGAGAAAATAAATGCGGCCGCTGATTTAGAGCCTATGCCAAACGAAAAAAGGCGGCCCATCAGGACCGCCTTTTTCGAAATTCATCAGTAGAAGCGCTTATGCAGCGTCGTCTTCTGCTTCGATTTCCTGGCTAGGGCCGCTATCCTGGCCTTTGGCATCTTCATTGCGATCAACCAGCTCGATAACAGCCATGGGCGCATTGTCGCCGTGGCGGTAACCAGCTTTAAGAACACGGGTGTAACCACCGGCACGTTCTTTGTAGCGATCTGCAAGCTCGTCGAACATTTTCTTAACCAGTGTTTCGTCCTGAAGACGAGAAACGGCAAGACGACGGTTGGCGAGGCCACCCTTTTTCGCCAGCGAGATCAGCTTTTCAACGATCGGCGCCAGGTCTTTGGCTTTTGGCAAGGTTGTTACAATCTGCTCGTGCTTTAACAAAGCCTGAGACAGGTTCATAAACATAGCCTTACGGTGGCTTGCAGTTCTATTCAGTTTACGGCCAGCTTTACGGTGACGCATGGTTTTAGCTCCTTGTTGCCTGTCCGGCCTTGGGCGATCTATTTCAATCGCCTAGTACCAGCAGGTGTCCCCTTAGTTAGCGGGGAGGTTTTTTAATATTCTTGTTCTAGCTTCTTAGCCATCTCTTCGATGTTTTCAGGCGGCCAAGCTGGCAGTTCCATACCAAGGCGCAAGCCCATGGTTGAAAGAACTTCCTTGATCTCGTTCAGCGACTTGCGACCAAAGTTTGGTGTACGCAGCATTTCTGCTTCGGTTTTTTGGACCAGATCGCCAATGTAAACGATATTGTCGTTCTTCAGGCAGTTTGCTGAACGGACAGACAATTCAAGCTCGTCTACTTTGCGCAGAAGTTGACGGTTGAACGCAGGTTCATCGTCTTCTTCAGGTTTCGCTGTTTCTTCAGGCTCGTCAAAGCTTACAAACACAGACAGTTGGTCCTGCAGAATGCGCGCCGCAAAGGCGATAGCATCTTCTGGGGTTACTGTACCGTCAGTTTCGACTTCCATGGTCAGCTTGTCATAGTCAAGAACCTGGCCCTCACGGGTAGCTTCAACCTTGTAGCTAACTTTCTTGACCGGGCTATAGAGCGCATCAACCGGGATAAGGCCAATTGGCGCATCTTCCGGGCGGTTACGCTCGGCAGGTACATAGCCTTTGCCGCTGGATACCATCAGTTCCATATTGAGGGTCGCGCCTTCATCCAAATGACAAAGAACCAAATCTTTGTCCAGGATGTCCACATCAGCAACTTCACTGATCTGGCTGGCTTTCACCTCGCCTGGGCCGGTTGCAGTCAGATGCAAGCGCTTCGTACCGTCTGCGGTCACCCGTACAGGCAGCTGCTTGATGTTCAGGACCATGTCCGTCACATCTTCGCGCACACCAGGTACAGAGGAGAACTCATGGAGCACGCCTTCGATCTGAATGCTGGTTATTGCACCACCCTGCAGCGACGATAACAACACACGACGCAGGCCATTGCCTAGCGTATTGCCGTATCCACGCTCAAGTGGTTCAACAACGAGTTTCGCTTTACGAAGTGGGTCAGCGCCCGATTCAATCGTTAAGCCATTCGGTTTAATTAGTTCTTGCCAGTTTTTCTGGATCACTGTGTAACCCTCATGTTGCATGACATCTCTGAAAAATTGAGTGTCAAAGGATTCTCGCCAATACTCTAATACTTAGCCAATTACGAAGTGCGTTAAACGCGGCGGCGTTTAGGCGGACGACAACCATTGTGTGGAATAGGTGTAACATCACGAATTGATGTGATGGTCAACCCAATGGCCTGCAGCGCGCGCAGTGCGCTCTCGCGTCCTGCACCCGGCCCTTTTACTTCCACTTCAACGGATTTAACGCCATGGTCTTGCGCTTTTTTGCCCGCATCTTCAGCTGCAACCTGTGCAGCGTATGGTGTTGACTTGCGCGAGCCCTTGAAGCCCATCATGCCAGCAGATGACCAGGAAATCGCGTTGCCCTGCAAATCTGTAATGGTAATCATTGTATTGTTGAAAGTCGCATTCACGTGAACAACACCGTTGGTGATGTTTTTACGTTCACGTTTTTTAACGCGTCCTGTATCTTTTGTAGCCATCTCTATCAGACCCTATAAAGTTCGGGGGGAGCCCTAAACAGCGTTACCCAATTATTTTTTCTTACCGGCAATTGCCACCGCTTTACCCTTACGGGTACGAGCATTTGTGCTCGTGCGCTGACCACGTGTCGGCAACTTGGCACGGTGACGAAGACCACGATATGTCTTGAGGTCCATCAACCGCTTAATATTCATAGCAACTTCACGGCGAAGATCACCTTCAACCTTGTGTTCACTATCTATCATCTCACGAATCTGAATTACTTCAGCATCCGTCAATTCCGCAACCCTGCGCTCGAATGGGAAGCTAAGCTTCGAACAAATGTCCTTGGCGGCGGTATGCCCGATGCCATGGATATAAGTAAGAGCGATTTCCACTCGTTTGTTGGTCGGAATGTTAACGCCTGCAATACGCGCCACGACCATTCTCCTGATCAAAAAAGTTAACGTTCAAGTACACTCGTGTCACAAGACGTGCGAAGCCGGGGATTATAGGAACAAACCCCTCGCGTCAACCGTCGTGTAACAATTTCTTACGCAGCCAAAACTGCGTCTATTTGTGCAGCAACCTCATCGACGGCAACCATGCCATCAACTTGCTGCAAAATTCCCTTGTCTGCATAGTAAGGTAACACCGGTGCCGTCTGCGCATAATACTCGGCCAGCCGCTTGGTAACTGTCTCTGCATTATCATCGTCACGGCGCTTAAACTCAGTGCTACCGCAGTTATCACACACACCGTCAACCGCTGGTTTCAGGTTGGTGTCGTGATAGCCTTCGTTACATTTCGCGCATGTATATCGACCAGATACCCGGTCGACAAGTGCTGCGTCATCAACTTGCATTTGTACAACAGTGTCCAACTTGACACCTTCTTCTGCCAGCATCACGTCTAGGGCCTCTGCCTGCGCCACGTTGCGCGGGAAACCATCCAAAATGAAACCGTTCTTGCAATCGTCTTCTTTGATTCGGTCTGCAATAATGCCAATCACGATATCGTCTGACACCAATTGGCCCGCATCCATCTTGCCTTTGGCTTTCACGCCGTAATGCGTTTTCGCGGCGACAGCAGCACGCAGCATATCGCCTGTAGACAGCTGAACAAGGCCGCGGCTTTTTTCTATGCGCTGTGCTTGTGTGCCTTTACCGGCACCGGGAGGGCCAAACAAAATGATGATCATCTCTTGCGTCCACCCTTCAAGCGAGCTTTTTTGAGCAGACCTTCATATTGCTGTGCCATCAGATGCGAATGGATCTGGCTAACGGTATCCATGGTCACATTCACAACAATCAACAAACTGGTGCCGCCTAAATAGAATGGGATCGACGCTGAGCTGATCAGAAACTCTGGGATCGCACATACAATCGACAGATAGCCGGAGCCAATTACTGTCAGGCGGGTCAATACATAATCAAGATATTCGGACGTGCGCTTGCCTGGGCGAATACCCGGCACAAAGCCACCATTTTTCTTCAGGTTATCTGCAGTGTCTTCAGGGTTGAACTGAATAGCTGTGTAGAAAAAGCAGAAGAAAACGATCAGCGCGATATAAAGCGCAATGTAAATTGGTTTACCCGGCGCCAAAATAGCAGTGACTGTACCAAGATATTCATTGCCGCCTGCAGCCGACATGCCGGCAACAGTCAAAGGCATCAGCAAAAGAGAGCTAGCGAAAATCGGCGGGATAACGCCGGCAACATTAAGCTTCATCGGCAGGTGCGACTGATCGCTTTGCATGCCGCCGCCGCGCTGTTGACGCTTGGGGTACTGAATAACGATACGGCGCTGTGCCCGCTCACAAAACACAATGAACCAAATCAATGCGGCTGCACCAGTTAGCATCGCCAACAACACAGGTAAATTCATCTGGCCAGTACGCGTAAGCTCAAACGCCTGAGCCAATGTACCGGGCAATTCAGCCACAATACCGGCAAAAATAATCAGGGAAATACCGTTACCGATGCCGCGCTGAGTGATTTGTTCACCAAGCCACATCAGGAACATGGTACCGCCCAGAAGAGTTATCACCGCAGTAAAGCGGAAGAACAAGCCCGGGTCTACAACCACGCCAGGCTGACTTTCCAGTCCTGAAGCGATTGCCCAGCCCTGCACGATTGTCAGCAAGACCGTGCCGTAGCGGGTATATTGGTTGATTTTCTTACGGCCCTGTTCACCATCTTTTTTGAGCTGCGCCAATTTGGAGCTCATGGTGGTGAGAAGCTGCATGATAATCGAAGCCGAGATATAAGGCATAATGCCAAGCATTATGATCGACGTACGCTGCAGTGCACCGCCCGAGAAGGTGTTAACAATGTCAACAAACCCTCCGCCTAGGTTCGCAAACATGCGCTCAACAGATGCAGCATCCAGCCCCGGAATGGGAATGTAACTGCACAGCCTGAACACAATAAGCGCACCAAGAGCGAACAATATTCTTTTCTTCAGCTCATCCGCCTTGGAAAAGGCAGACCAACTGATATTGGACGCTAACTGTTCAGCAGCAGATGCCATGTACGTCTACTCCAGCCTTAAATTAATCTCGGCTTTATTAGTTTGATTTAAGCAACAGTAACTTTGCCGCCAGCCTTCTCAACAGCTTCAACTGCACCCTTGGATGCACCTGTTACTGTGATATCGACTTTGGCTTTAAGGTCACCCTTTGCCAACAGACGCACACCGTCTACAACCTTGCCAACAACACCAGCTTCCACCAGCGCTTCGACAGTAATTGGTGATTTTGCATCCAATTTACCAGCGTCAATCGCAGATTGAAGACGGCCAATGTTCAACACCTGGAAATCTTTTCTGTTCCGGCTGTTGAAGCCACGTTTTGGTAGGCGTTGATAAAGTGGCATCTGGCCACCCTCAAAACCATTGATTGCAACACCGGAGCGCGCTTTTTGGCCCTTGTGACCAGAACCGGCAGTTTTACCCTTGCCAGATCCGATCCCGCGGCCAACACGCATCGCAGATTTGCGAGCGCCTGCATTGTCACTAAGTTCGTTGAGTTTCATCGCACTTTCTCCACACGCCGGCTTATTCTTCAACGCGCACCAAATGGTGCACCTTGCTGATCATGCCACGAACAGCAGGAGTATCCTCCAGCTCGCGTGTTTTATGCATTTTGTTTAACCCTAGGCCAACCAGCGTTTGACGCTGGTCTTCACGGCGACGGATTGGACTACCGATTTGAGTAACGGTTACTATTTTTTTCGCAGCCATCGGTGATTACTCCGCTTCTGCAGTTTCAACAGCAGCGTCTTCGTCGTTCGCCGCTACGGCTTTAACGTCGCCGCGACGAGATACGATATCAGCTACTTTTTTACCGCGTTTCGCAGCAATCTGACGAGGCGAATTCTGCAGCGTCAGCGCATTGAACGTTGCGCGAACCATGTTGTAAGGGTTTGAAGACCCCTGCGACTTGGTCACAACGTCCTGTACGCCGAGTGCTTCAAAAACCGCACGCATCGGACCACCAGCAATAATGCCTGTACCGGCAACAGTTGTACGCAACAACACTTTACCAGCGCCGTGACGGCCCCGGATATCATGGTGCAACGTACGGCCTTCTTTCAGCGGTACACGGATCATGTTTTTCTTGGCAGCTTCTGTGGCTTTGCGAATAGCTTCAGGAACTTCCCGAGCCTTCCCTTTGCCGAAGCCAACCCGGCCGCGCTGGTCACCAACAACCACAAGGGCTGCGAAACCGAAACGACGGCCACCTTTTACAACCTTGGCCACACGGTTAATGTGGACAAGTTTCTCAATCAATTCGCTTTCTTCGCGGTTTCCGCGCTCTTGGCGATTACGTTCTGGGCGTGCCATGGGACATCCTTTTCATTATCTCTCGCCTAAAAGGTCAAGCCGCCATCGCGCGCTGCTTCAGCAAGGGCTTTGACGCGGCCGTGGTACAAGAAACCACCCCGATCAAAAACCACTGATTCAACGCCCGCGGCCTTGGCTCGCTCGGCAATCAATTTTCCAACTTTAGATGCAGCGTCAATATTCGATGTTGCATCGCCCTTCAGGCCTTCGTCGAGTGTCGATGCAGCCGCAAGGGTTGCACCTTTCGCATCGTCGATAACCTGCGCATAAATATGCTGGTTTGTCCTATGGACAGAAAGACGCGG
>JAJFIU010000103.1 GCA_021774695.1 Alphaproteobacteria bacterium
ACTTATTTCCATATCCTTGCCAAAGCCATTGGCCAGCATGATTTTGTGTACCTCTGGCAACCGCCAGCAAGGCACGAAGGGCACCATATGGTGTTCGATATGGTAATTGACGAAGTAGGGCGCGAAGGTCATGCGTTCAAACCATCCCGCGAGTGTAGTACGAGTATTTTTGAGCGGGTTAACCAGATCCGGTACCGCCGCATGCTCTGCGATGTTGCGGATGCGCAGGAAAAATTGTTGCGTTGTAGCCAGTGGCAATAGCCACATCAGCAAAAACAGGTCCATTCTTCCCGCAGCCACGAAGGCGCTAATAAATAACGCGTAGAAAATGACGGTGGAACCGTAGAAATCCCGCAGTCGCTTGCCTCGACCTTGGCGTTCGCCCCAGATAAAGCGGAAAAGACCAACGTGGGTTCGCACAAAAACAATGCCGGTGAAATCGCGCAGTATTTTGCGGCCCATGCTGCCTTTGCTAACCGGAAACGGTGTATAAAGGTAATTTTCCGGGTCTTTTTCTGTGCGCGTAAACCGGTGGTGTGCCATGTGACGAATACGATAATTTTTCATATGGATCAGATTAGGGGAGGCTGCTATCCACTGACCTAATCGGTCGTTCAGAGCGCGGGAGCGAAACAGCATGCCGTGGCTTGCCTCGTGCTGCAGAATGGCCAAACCAAGCTGGCGGCTGCCGATTACGATAAGGCCGACGGCAAATGTGAAGATATTTGGCATTAGGGCAAAAAGTGCCATCGCAGCGGCAATCACGCCCCAGCCGTGTAGCAAGAGCCATGCACCCATCAGGTTTGAGCGTTGCCGCAAGCGGTGCTGCTCCTCACTAGTAAGGATGTCCGAAGGTTTAATATCTTGCCACTGTGTCGACATTAGCGGTTTTCCAAAAAACAATTTGTCACTCTTAACTACCATAAAAATGGACCGAAGGCGATTATAGGCAAGTTTAATCCGCTTGCCGGGCAGTGATAGTCACACATCAGTCACGAATATTTGGTTCTGAATGACTTTTCAGCACCTGATCGCTCGTGATAAATACTGACTATGGTTTTGATTCGACGATTTTTGTTATGTGTTTGTGCCTTTATGGTCTTTTGTTCGGCAGGCACGGTCTTGCATGCCGCAGATGATGTCGCAGGTGATGCCGGGGGAGATCCCAGCCTTTTGAAGCAGCTCACTGATGCACCCAGGGTGGCGGCTGCCTCGCTTTCGTCATATGGCCACTATGTTTCGGCCCTTGTGCGTGCGGACGACGGCGATTCGCAAGTGGCTGTCTGGCGGGCATTCAGTAGTATAGAAGACGCCGATATTTTGCCCTATACACGGTCCGAACTTAACTGGTTCGCGTGGGTCGGCGAGGGCAGGTTGCTGCTGTCTCTCAGAGAATACGGGCTCGTACTTTATGACGCTCATATAGGCAGACTGCGACCCCTTATCGAAAACAGCGGGCCGCGCCCGGAGGGGTTGGTTCCTGTTCTACTGAGCGCGCTGCCCGATGATCCCAGCAATATTTTAATGCAATGGGAAGACCCGGCTGTTCCTGGCTATCCTGCGGTTTTCCGGGTCAACGCTATCACCGGCGTTTCGACCAAAATCATAGGCGCATGGCGACCAATTATTCGTTGGTGGGCCAGCCCCACGGGCACGGTTGAAATTGGTGAAGCTTTCCGGGGTCGGCGGCAGCTGTTGTTCGGGCGGCGCGCAGAAGGTAGTTGGGAGCAGATAACAGACAATGATTATTTTCGGCAGTCACCGATCTCTATTGTTGCTGTGGAGGCCGGCGGAGCAACCGCAGCGGTTATTTCGGGCCACGCCGGCAATACCCGGTCATTGTGGCGCATGGATGCGCGCACCGGCGACTTTCTTCGGCAACTGGCCAGCAATGACCAGTTTGATATTGATGCTGCCATATTTGATCCTGAAAACAATATGGTGGTTGGGGCTACTTTTGTTGAAGATAGAGTTGAACAAATCATCTGGCAGCCGCAGTTGAAGGATGACCTTCGGAGCGTTGCAGCGTCGGCGGGCGAGAAAAATGTTGCTCTAGTTTCCCGAAGCCGGGACGGCCGGGTAAGTCTTTATCGCAGTAGTGAGAACTGGCGTTCCAACCGATATTTTTTGATGGAAAAAAATGAGGGTAGGCTTGTTGAGGTCGATGTTAGTGACGAGTTCGAGCGATTGCCTAAGCCTGAAAAACGCGGTGTATGGATCAAGCTAAAAGGCAAACGTACAGGCGGGCTGGGTGCTATGCATGCGCTGTTGTCGACTCCGGAAGCTGGCGGTACAGGTAAAGCAGTTGTGCTGGTGCACGGTGGTCCGGTGCGGCGGGTATCGAACGGTTACAGCCCGATGGTTAGCTGGCTAACCGCAAACGGGTATACCGTATTGCAGCCCAATTTTCGTGGGTCCAGTGGGTTCGGCGAAGCATGGCGGCGCGCTGGGTATGGCCGTTGGGGCACCGACATGCAGGACGATGTGGGCACTGCAGCCCAGTGGATGTTGGAAGCCGGGTATGCAACGGCGGGCAAGATGTGCGTTATGGGTGGTTCCTACGGCGGCTATGCGGCGCTGATGTCGTCGATCAAGGATGATGATATCTTTGAGTGCGCGATCAGCCTAAACGGCGTTACCTCGGTGTATCATCTGGTTGAATATCTGGAGCAGAACCGCTTTTACTTGCTGAGCGTGCCGCGCATTAAGGGCAACCTGTCTGATCGCACCCTAAAACGCCGGTCACCGCTCAACCGCGCTGATCTGGTGCGGCTTCCCGTGCTGCTGTTGCATGCAACACGCGACATCAATGTGCCGTTTGACCACGGCGCACAAATGGCCAAGTCGCTTCATTGGCAAAACAAAGATCATGAATTTATCGTGCTGAAGGGATCGGAACACCAACTGCGCCGCCCCCAAGACCGGAGAATTTACATGGAAGCCTCTCTGAAATTTCTGGAACGGTATATCGGCAATGCTCGCATCAAGCCTTGATGCCTGCTTCACAGGTGTTTGAGACAAAATGATCGCTGAAAGACTCGCATTCGCTTAACAAATATGGTTTTTAGCAAATGGGAGAAGACCGGCTGGTGGATAAATGAGTGTCACCGGATGGTCATCAAAAAAATGGGGACGGTACGCCGTATCAGGCTGTGCCCGAAAAAAATAAATACATGAGGTGGACATGACCGAAACAGTTGTTTCAACCGAGGGATCCCAGGAACGGGAACTACTCGGCCATCCTATTGGGCTGGCAATTTGCTTTTTTACAGAAATGTGGGAGCGTTTTTCTTACTACGGAATGCGCACAATTTTGGTACTTTATCTGGTAAAATATCACCTGTTTAGCGCTGGTGAAGCCAGTATGATTTATGGCGCTTATGCCGGTCTGGTCTATATGATGCCTATCATCGGCGGTTATATGGCAGACCGCTATCTGGGCAGCCGAAAAGCAGTGACATACGGTGCCATCTTACTGGTACTTGGTCATGGATTGATGGGTTTTCACGGCCCGCAAGCCGTTATGGACGGAACTACGGTCGTTCGCGATTCATTCTATATGAACCTGTTTTTCCTTTCGCTTGCTTTGATCATCACAGGTGTTGGCTTCCTTAAGGCCAATATTTCTACCATTGTTGGCGCGCTCTACGGTCCTAATGACCCGCGCCGTGACGGCGGTTTCTCAATCTTCTATATGGGCATCAATTTGGGGTCGTTACTATCGACTGCGCTGGTTGGCTATGTCGGCGAAACTCACGGCTGGAATTATGGTTTTGGTCTGGCCGGCATCGGCATGTTCTTTGGCTTGATAGTCTTTCTGTGGGGGCAAAAGTTTCTTGATGGACGTGCAGAGCCAACCAACCCTGAAGTACTTAAAGAAGCGTCGCCTATCGGGCTAAACAAAGAATATTCGATCTATCTGTTTGGTATCCTGTTGGTGGGCGTTAGCTGGATCATGATGCAGTATCAGGAACTGGTAATTTCGTTGTTAGGCATTGCCGGTATCGGAATGCTTGCAATTGTCATCGCCTATGCCTTGATGAACTGCACGAAGGAAGAGCGCGACCGTTTGTATGTTGCCTGTTTCCTGATCGCGGTACAGTCAGTGTTTTGGGCATTGTTCGAGCAACAAGCCGCGAGCCTGACTTTGCTTGCAGACCAACAATATGACCGTAATGTGCTGGGTATGAATGTGCTGGCGTCTCAGGTTCAGTTGATGAATCCGCTGTTCATTGTAATGCTTGCACCGGTAATGGCTTGGCTTTGGGTTCGAATGGCGAACAAGGGTGTTGAGCCTTCAACGCCGGGCAAATTTGGCCTTGCCATGTTGCTGATTGGTATTGGCTACATCGTGTTTGCATGGAGCATTACATTGGACGACACCACCAGCAAAAGCTTCATCTGGCTTGCATTTATTTACCTGTTCCTGACACTGGCGGAACTGTGCTTAAGCCCAGTTGGCCTATCAATGGTTACCAAGCTTAGCGTCACGAAAATTGTTGGTACAATGATGGGAACCTGGTTCCTGTTTACCGCCCTCGGCAACAACGTCGCTGGCTGGATCAGTGCGTTGACAGGAAGCGGTGGCCACGGTGCTGCCTCCGGACAGTTGGATATTGTTGCTGTGATTGATGTATATTCCATGATCGGATACGTCAGCGTGGGCGTGGGGCTGCTCATATTTGCGCTCACACCATTGCTGAAAAAGAAAATGCACGGTGTTCACTAGGATGGATGCCTTGGGTCGAGAGGCGAGGGCAGTTGTGCCCTCGCTTTTTCATTTCAGGTAAGGGCAAACTGCGATCATGCTGGTTTCAACCCGATACAAATTTGTTTTTTTGTCTAACCGCAAATGTGCCTCGTCGTCGCTGGTGCGGTCTTTAAGCCCGTTCTGTGACATTGTTATGGAGCACGATCATCGTCTGCGGCATACCAGCTACAGCGAATTTCAGCGGCATATACTGCCATTTCTTGTGGAAAAAATTGGCCCTGAAGCTGAAGAATATGATGTTTACTGTCTATTTCGGGAACCTGTGGATTGGCTGTACAGTTGGTACCGTTTCAGAACACGCAAGGGCATCTCACCCGAGGTAGTTCCCGACCACTGGGAGTATACCGGTAATATGAGTTGGGGCAGTTTTCTGGGCGAAGCCCTGAAGCCCAAAGCTGCTCAGTTTGCCAAATTCGGTGGCCGTCAGCATATGTTTGTTGAAGGCGTGAATGGGTCCACCAAGGGCCTGACATTGTTTCGCTATGACGACTTCGCTGATTTTCTGAACCATATGGCCGAAAAAATTGGCGAAGAACTCGAAGTGGTAAATTTTAATGTATCGCCTGAGTTAGCCGAAGGGCCTTGCGAAGAAGACTATCAGAGATGCCGGATTGCACTAGCTGCCGACTACCGTATTTACGATGCTATTCCGGATGGTGGCGGGCTTGTCGATCTTGATGATAATACTGACCCCGCCGATAAAACCACCAGCAAAGCCTCCAGCAATGTCGGGGGTATACTTTCGAAAATAAAAAGAAAACTTACGCCGTAGAGTGCTCTGACAAGTGCGGTCAAATCGGCCTGGTTTACAGTCGTTCAAGCCCGTGCAGTGCTTTTGCGCGCCAATTTTGTTGGGCATCGTGGTAAAATTTTGTACCGCGGTCAACGCGTTTGATAACTTCTTCGTAAACCACGCGGGCGTCTTCGGGATATCCGGTGCCAACCAGAAGGTCAGCATAGCGTACTCGGGCCTCCTCTCCGGTCGCATAGTCGGTAAGGGCAGAGAATGATTTAAGCGCTTCCCCGGTTTGGCCGTCCTGCTCTAAAGCCTTACTGTACAGCATATGGGCGTCTTGGCTGTGAAAGCCGGGATTGTCTTTCTGTAGCTGGTCCAACAGCGCCAACGCAGACTGCGTGTCGGACTGATGGAGCCGAACAGAGGCCAGCCGCATCAGAATATGCGGGTCAGACTTATGCGCGCCTACCAGACTTTGAACAAGATAGGGTTCGGCCTCATTGTATTTTTCCAACTCATACAAGGCATCCGCGAGCCGCAGTCTGTTTTCTGTGCTTTCGACCAGATCAAACGCATGCATGGCCTCGCGGTATTCGTGCATCGGGTCAATAGCTTTTAATAGGGTGTTTTTGCCCGTTCCGGCGGTACGATTTTTCCCAATATCCGGCAGGATTTGGGTGACTAAATAAATCAGGCAACCAAGGCCGGGCACCATGATGATCAGCCCAATCCAGTATTTATCGCGCCCGGTTGAGATAACATGATAGGCACAAAAAACCTGCGCTACGATTGTTAAAATAATGATTGGCACCCGGAAACCCTCCAAACAAACGGCATGTCTACACTGTTGGTAAAAGGTTTGCCCACCAGCCACAACCCACAAATGAGGCGGCGGGCAGTTGGAATTGGTTGTCGGAATTAGCTATGGGCGGCGAACTGTTGGCAAACCAGCCCTGCCAGTAAACGATGGGTTATCGTTGAAATGCGTGACTCCGACAAGGGCTCTTGTTACGCTCTTTGCTTCCGGACCAGCGGCTTCCGAACTTGGGGTGGGGCCGCATGCATGTTCGAGACACTTGGGAGGACTATCAAATGAAATTCAAAGGTTTAAAAGGCGCGATGCTCTCACGCACAGCAATGGTTGCTGCGCTGGGTTTGGTTGCCGCGGCCTGTACACCGGGAGAGGGTGAGCAGGGCGAATTTGTGGATGTGGGCAGAGACCCATTTCCGTCTAGCTATACGCCGCTGCCAAGTGGTGCGACACTGATCACAGGTGCCACCATTCTTGACGGTAACGGCGGCCGCATCGAAGGCGGTTCTGTCCTGATCGAAAACGGCAAGGTATCAGCAATTGGCAGTGATGTAACAGCACCGGCCGGGGCCACGGTTATTGACGCTGGTGGCCGGTGGGTAACCCCTGGCATTATCGATGTGCATAGCCACTTGGGCGTATACCCGAGTCCGGGTGTTCAGGCGCATTCAGACGGCAACGAAGTGGGCGACCCTGTTACCGCAGACGCCTGGGCCGAACATGCACTGTGGCCACACGACCCGGGCTTTATCCGGGCTGCAGCGGGCGGTATTACCTCGCTGCAACTGTTACCGGGTTCCGCTAATTTAGTTGGTGGTCGCTCGGTTACCATCAAAAACGTTCCCGGCCGAGTGTCGCAAGACATGAAATTTCCTGGCGCACCCTACGGCCTTAAAATGGCGTGCGGTGAAAACCCCAAGCGGGTTTACGGCGACGGCTCTCGCGGCGGTGATTTCCGTCCGCATACCCGAATGGGTAATGTTGCAGGCTACCGGCAGGCTTGGGCTGATGCACAGGATTATCAGCGCCGCTGGGACAAATATGAGCGCGATTATAACGCGGGCTTTGATGTTTTGCCGCCCGCACGCGATTTGAACCTTGATACGCTGGCTGGCGTGCTGCGTGGCGAAATTCGCGTGCATATGCACTGCTACCGCGGTGATGATATGGGCACTATGCTGGATGTAATGAAGGAATTTAACTACCAAATCGCTTCGTTCCAGCATGCGGTTGAAAGCTACAAAATTGCTGACAAATTGGCTGAAAACAACGTGTGTTCAGCCATGTGGGCTGATTGGTATGGCTTCAAAATGGAAGCGTACGATGGCATCCGCGAAAATATTCCGTTTGTTCATAAAGCGGGCGCCTGCGCGATTGTCCATTCGGACAGCGCCAGTGGTATCCAGCGACTGAACCAGGAGGCAGCCAAGGCACTCGCTGATGGCCGCAAGGCCGGTGTTGATATCTCGAAAGCAGACGCCTGGACGTGGCTATCGCTTAACCCGGCTAAATCGCTAGGTATCGACACCAAGACCGGCACGTAGGAAGCAGGCAAGGATGCAGACATTGTGTTGTGGTCCGGTGATCCGTTCAGTGTTTACACCAAAGCAGACCTGACGTTTGTTGACGGCGCGGTGGTGTTTGACCGCAATAACCCGGCGGGTAATCCGGTGATGGACTTCGAGCTAGGCCAACCCGGTGAAGGAGACGTGAAATGAGGATGCTTAAATCAATAACAGCCGCCACACTCGCGTTTGCTTTGTCTGGCGTTGTTTCTGGTACTGTTTCGGCAGAAGATATTGCCATTACTGGCGGCAAAGCCTTCACAAACGGCGGCTCCGGCGAAGTTGCAAATGCCACTATTTTGGTGTCGGACGGTAAAATCACGTCGGTTACCGCAGGCGGTGCAGTGCCTTCGGGTTACAGAGTGATCGACGCCAGCGGCAAGTGGGTAACGGCGGGCTTTATGGCGGCTGATACGTCGCTTGGCCTCACCGAGGTTTCGCTGTCTGGTGGCATTAATGATGCCACAGCACCTAAAGAAAAAGGCGCGATTGGCGTCAGCGTTGTACCAGCACTGAACCCTGCCAATATATTCATCCCGAACACGCGCATTGAGGGTGTAACCCGGGCAATGACCCGCATGACCAATTCCGGTGATATGTGGTTAGGTCTTGGTGCCGTGCTGAAGCTAACTGACGGTGACATGGTTGCGAACGAAAAAGCATTCCTTGCCATTGATCTGGATGAAGGCTCTGCCAATGAGGTGGGCGGCAGCCGCGCCGTCCTTTGGTCCAAACTGAACGAGAAGTTCCAGGGCGCCAAAGATAAAATAGAGGCCGCTGCGAAGAAGGACGACGGGGACACAAAGGATGGGGACAAAAAAGACGCAAAACGCCCTTCTGCCGCCGACGCAACGCTGAAGGCAGTTCTGTCGGGTGACATGCCGATTTACGCCCTTGTCAACCGTAAGGCTGACATTCTGCAATTGATCGCCTTCCAGAAGCGGTTTGGCATTAGGGTTATTCTCGGCGGTGCTGCTGAAGCCTGGATGGTGGCAGATATGTTGGCTGCATCGGGCATTTCGGTTGTGCTGGACCCAACGGCAAACCTGCCGGGCAATTTTGATGCGCTGGGCCAAACCAGTGCCGCCGCTGGCCGGTTGCACGCAGCGGGCGTGAAAGTTGCGTTCATTCCACCAGGCACCCACAACTCACGGCTTGTAGTGCAAAATGCAGGCATTGCTGTCTCGATGGGCATGCCGTGGGCTGCAGCAATGGATGCGTTGACGGTCAACCCGGCTGAAATGTTCGGCGTTGGTGACAGCTACGGCAAGCTTGCCGCTGGCATGGACGCTGATGTGGTTGTGTGGGACGGTGATCCGCTTGAGGTTATGTCCAGCCCGGACGCTGTGCTGATTGCAGGCGTGGATATCCCGCTTGTTTCACGCCAAACCAAACTCAGGGATCGCTACAAAGACCTGGACAGGTCGCCTGCGTTTGATCGCTAGGCCGCGTAGCCCTATAAGAAACAAAAGCCGGGGCATGCCCCGGCTTTTTAGTAATGGCCGGAATGAGTAAGGGTGGGAAATGAGAAATTCACTTAGATGCCTAGCGGTGGCTTTTGCCCTGTTGTCATTTGGCGCACACGCTAACCCCGATCAATTGTCAGAAGTGCTGGCGGAAGCAATGAAGGATGGCAATGAACACACGGGCTATTCCTTTTATGTGATCGACAGCGACGAACATTATGGTGCGATGCAGGGAACAGCCGCACCAGACGGCACAGCGCTGGCTGCCGACCATATGTTCCGTATCGCCAGCATCACCAAGTCCTACACGGCTGCAACGGTTTTAAGGCTGGTGGAGCAAAACAGGCTAGATCTGGATGCTCGGTTGACCGATCTGATCAGCGCCGATTTTGATAATATTTTGCGCGGCGATAAATATGACACCAGTGCAATCACCCTACGGCATGTGCTCAGCCATACGGCGGGCCTGTATGACCACGGACAAAGCAGTCATTACATTGATGCTATTTTCAGCAACTCACACCATGTCTGGACGCGCGAAGAACAAATAAAGGCCGCTGCAGTGTGGGGTGATCCGGTTGGCGCACCGGGAGAGAAATTCTTCTATTCGGATACAGGCTATTTGCTGCTGGGACATATTATTGAGCGCACTACCGGCAACACCTTGCCGCTTGCTGCCAGAGAACACCTCAGGTTTGAGCAGCACAAAATGGTTGAAACCGTGTGGGAACGGGGCGACAGCGTGGCGGTGCCGAATGGCAAGCGGGTACACCAGTTTTTGTCCGGGCGCGACACCTACACTTGGGACCCGTCTGTCGATATGTATGGCGGTGGCGGCCTTGTAGCAACGCCGCGTGATGTTGCGCGATTTTACCAACTGTTGCTCGGCGGTAAAATATTTGATCAGCTCGAAACATTGCAAACCATGCTGTCTGCGGATGGCCTGCCGCCCAGCAGCCCCTATAGACTGGGCATATTCGAGAAAGATTACGGCGATGTGCGTGTGTATGAACATGGCGGATTTTGGGGAACACTAGTGTTCCACGAACCGTCATCTGGCACCACCATTGCCGGGGCGGCGCTGCGACAGTCAGATTACCCAAAGTTGGTGAAAGCGATGGTATCGTTTCTGGCAAGCAAACAGCCGTAAGCCTGCTGAATGAATGTTGTTGCAGCTATTTTCTCAATTTGCGGTAGGCCGCGATCCGCAGCCCCAGTGTAGTCAGGGCAACAAGCGGTATCAACACACCCAGCGGCAATGTGTCGGGCACGTTTGGCAGCGAACGACCAATGAAAATCAGCCAAATATAATAGCTGCCGATTTTATGGAGCCGCTTCCAATTTTTTGCACCCAGCTTGCGCACCGCCGCATTGTTGGATGTGAGGGTCATCAACAGCAAAAACAAATAGGCCAGCCCACCACCTGTCAGCGCGCCGGCCGTGCGGCTTTCTTCCGTCAGAATCAAGTTCGACAAAACCAACCCGGCGTGAATAAAATGAACCAGCGCAAAAGAAAGGCCGATATAGCGCCGGTTTTTCATCGCCCAGCGGCCGTATGTACCGCGGAACAAAATCTGAATGCTGGAGGCAGTGAAAGCCATGATAAACAGCGCAAACGCTAACCACGCTGTGGGTTTCAATACATTGGGCAGCATACCCAGATAGCTGCCCCATACACTCATCGAGCCGATAAGAAACACCATCAGCATCACGCCGACACAGGCGATCATGGCAGGCCCTTGGTTAAGGGCCATTCCCGTTGGTTTTATAGGTTTCTGGTTCGTCACAAGCTATTCTCCGTTGGGCCAACTATCTGTTCGCCCGGGTTTGCGCTCTTGAAATTCTATTCTCAATCAGGGAATAGTTTCACACCGCTCTATTTATTTCCAGCGCCTTTTGGGCGCACCTCAAAAGCGAGCCTTCAAAGTGAGATTACCGTGATGCTGCAATTAAAGCCAATTCCCGACAGTGATGTTGATGCCTTCTATGAGATGATCAGCGACCCCAGCTTGTCGGTCAACACAGGCTCCATCCCCATGGGTGTTGATCGCGCATGGGCGTTGAACCGGCTGCGCGAACGGCGCGAGGAAGAGGCCGCAGGTAAACGGGTTGACGACGGATTGTATGACGACGAAACTCTGGTGGGCATGGCTGGCTGGTTCTATAATGAGCACGATCAGATGGAGATAGGCTACGCTATTCACAAAGACCACCGAGGCAAAGGCCTCGCGACACGCGCCGCTGCGATGGTGGTCGATAAGCTGAGAGAGGGCGGTTACAACGGCGCGATTTTCGCGCAGTATTTTAAAGATAACCCTGCCTCGGGCCGCGTGCTGGAAAAACTAGGCTTTGAAAAAGAAAGCTCCACCGAAGGGCCTTCTGCCTCCCGCGTCGGACTGTCCCCGGCCTGGATCGCGAAATTGAATGCATTGTCCGACGCCGGGCTGCAAGATGCTGCTGCGGCAAAACCGCTGGAAGGGCAAAGCAACAAATGATGACAATACCCATCAAGGTACTGCGCGCGATTATAATATGGTCGTTGCTTTCGTTGACGACGCTGCCGGTGACTGCACAGGAGCCAGTGCTGGACGAAATAGGCCTAAATGCCGCGCGCGCTTACATATTCGGCTATCCACTGGTGTTGATGGACGAGACCCGAAAGGCCACCGTCGGTGATGCCTTTAACCGGTTAAACCATTTGCGCAGTTTCCCTGATCACCGCTTTCGCAGGGTTGTGCGTGCCAATGTAGATACGCTTTATTCCACCATCTGGTTTGACCTGTCAGACGGCCCGATTGTGGTTGGCCTGCCAGCCAGTGGTGGCCGCTACTATGTGATGCCGATCCATGATGCATGGACCAATGTTATTGCCTCCATTGGCAGCCGGACAACCGGCAACGACGCTTATACTGTGTTAGTTGCGGGGCCAAATTGGCACGGCGCAGTGCCGGAGGGCATGACACTTGTACGCTCGCCGACCAAAATGGCCTGGGCCATTGCCCGCATTGATACACCGGGCGGGGCAGATTTTGTTGCGGCGCATAAGTTTCAAGACGGCATGACCGTCCAATCACTCGCCAGCTTGCAGCTGGGCGAATCCGCGCAGCCGCCGCTGAGTGCCAGGGAGGCCTATAGCGGGTATAATCCCAAAACTCGTGTATCAGACTTGGGCGCAGGTGTTTTTTTCAACACGCTTGCCCGGCTTTTGGAAGATAACCCGCCAGCCACCGCCGATGCGGCTATGGTTGACGGGCCGTTAAAGCTTATCGGTGTTGAGGCCGGAAAACCTTTTCCCGCAACAGCTAAAACTATGTCCGAAAGGGTCTCAATGAACGAAGCGGTCTACCGCACACAACAGGCCGTGCTCGCTGTGCAAAACCAGGTGCCGAAGAGCGCCACCTATTGGGCTGGCATGCCCGGCGGGCCTCGGCTCGGCGTATATGGCACTCGCTATCCACTGCGGGCCTATGTGGCGATGGTAGGGCTGGGCGCTAACGAGCCCGAAGATGCGGTTTACCCCAACACCACGCAAGACGAAAACGGTGAAACATTGACCACAGACAGGCGCTATGTGCTGCATTTGTCGGCAGATCAAATTCCGCCGGTGAATGCCTTCTGGTCGCTGACTGTTTATAACCAACATTATTATCTGGCTGAAAACCCCATCGATCGTTATGCGCTGGGCAGCAGGGATGATTTGACATTCAATGAAGACGGCTCGGTTGATATTTATATCCAGACACATGAGCCTGAGGGTGTGCCCCTGAGTAACTGGCTGCCTGCGCCGCAGTTTGGCGCGTTTGGACTTAACATGCGGCTTTATTGGCCCAAAGAACGGGTGCTGGACGGCGATTGGAACATGCCCGGTGTTCAGGTGGTTGATTAACCTTCACTTGGCCCTTCAGGGCGGCTGAGCACAAATGTGGCCGCGCCGGTTAGCACTATGGCCTGTATGATCAAAACCATGTTGGATGCGCCCAGAACCACTGACAGAATGAAAGTTAGCGCCATGATAATGGCAGCGCTGATTTTGGTGCGCCTGCCAATGCTACCGTCGCGCTGCCAGTTGCGGATCAGCGAACCAAATTGCGGATGGTTAACCAGCCATGCGTTCAGCCGCGGTGAGCTGCGGGCGAAGGCAAATGCCGCCAACAGCAAAAACGGCGTCGTCGGCAATAGCGGCAAGACTATACCGATAAAACCCAGCGCCAACGCGGTTAGGCCGACTATCATCCAAATCATTCTAATGGGCATGCAGGCAAGTTTCCAATGGCTAGTTTTGCTGCGGGTGTATAGTATTAATCAACGCTCTTGATGTGCGAGAGAAGATATTTGTAGCGTCCGCCGTCGCCGTCGGCCACCGGTAATTCCAGCATGCCAATATCTCTGAAAATTTTGCCAAAGTTCCTGAGGTCGCGTCGATAATATCGGATGCGGCGTTCTATAACCTGGCTTTTCCATGAAAGTTCGCACATCCCCGTTGAAAATTGAGCAGCCTCTGTAATATCCATGCCTGCCATTGAACGACCGACCATGTCTTCAATACCACTACCAGCCAATCTCATTTGCGCAGTACCGTCTGGTTTGCATACAATAAGCCCCAGGTTATGGCTAAATTTGGCCATTTCCCGAAACAAAAGGTCAGATTTTTTCGGTGGACGACCATCGATGACCAGCGAGAGCCACCAGTCGAACACTTTGGTGGCCTCGTCGCAGCGAAGCGTGCCCCTGAAAACACGCAGCTGCTCTGCACTGGGCATTTTGCCCGTGAAAGCCGGCCCGACATAATACTCTTTGATTGCCGGGTCGTTTTCACCGTTTTGAATATAGTCCAGTCGAACAATTTGCATGGCATGTCTTTGCTATTCTAGCGCGCCATGTCAGTGCACACATGATCGCGGCGTTGCAGACGGTAACATACACAGGCGGCGTATCGCGTAACGTAAGGGTCAACCCCGCCGATGGATACTAGCATTTGAATGATCGTTGCCGCTAGGCTGAAATAACAGACTTTTTTATAGCAGCGCCCAGCGCCTCGAACGTTTTAGCCCTTGGGTTGGTCGCCCGCCATATCAGGCCAATCATTCGTGTTGGGACGCTGTCCTTAAACGTGGCTATATCCACTTCCAAATTGTTGGTGATGCCTGCGTCTATTGCCATGCCGGGCAGAAGGGTGATGCCACGACCGGCAGCCACCATAGGCAGAATTGTTGCCAGGCTGGTGCTGGCCAGTTCTTGTTTAGCGCTGCGGCCGACCAGTTGGCAGGCGTCCAATGCATGGTCACGCAGGCAGTGGCCTTCATCCAGCAGTAACAGGTTGCTTTCGTCCAGATCGCTAGTGGTGATGCTTGCGCCCGGCGCCTGGCCTTTTGGGTACACAGCGACAAACCGGTCTGGAAACAGAGGCATTTCATGCACGTTGCCGCATTCAAACGGCAGTGCGAACAATACGACATCAAGTTCGCCTGCGCGCAGCAGACCACACAATTCGGCTGATTTGTCTTCGCGCAGATAAAGGTCCAGATGCGGTAACTGTTCGCTGATAAACGGGATGATTTTCGGCAGAAGATACGGTGCAATCGTTGGGATCACACCCATGCGGATGGTGCCGCGCAGCGGATCCTTAGCCGCTTCGGCCATATCGGTCAGGTCGTCAACATCATTCAGGATACCCTGCGCGCGCCGCACCACTTCATTGCCTAGGCTCGTGAACATCACTGACCGTTTGGTGCGCTCCACCAACTGAGCACCCAGCAGGTTCTCAATTTCCTGAATGCCAGCGGATAATGTTGACTGCGTTACATGGCAAGCCTCGGCCGCTCTGCCAAAATGGTTGGTTTTGTGGAGCGCAGCCAGATAGCGCAATTGTTTCAGGGTTGGCGGGAAACTCATCGACCGTTCCGATAAATAAAATTAAAAGAATGTGTCGGTTCGATTATAAATAGAGCAGTGATAATCACAAACGAAATTCGGTTGAACAACGTGAAAAAGCATCTGGTCGCAAAAAATGGATGAAAATCCATACTTTTGGCACGTTGCCTGATTGTGGACACATTTGGGCTATTTGGTGGCTGAGTGAAGTACCTGAATACGGTTCCGGAGTTGGGTGCAAGACAAAAAAATGGCCGGGTAAAAACCCGGCCCGAGTCACGACAGCGAGGATAGTGTGATCACGTGAAACGCGATCACAACAGGAGTGGGCACAACTAGGTCGCGCCCTCTCGCACCCCCCAAAGACCAAATATTGACGGCTTGGTCAATGATTCTCTTGAAAGAATCACAAAAATCATCTGTTTTGTCGCGTTTTTCCACACCTATGGTCAAAATACCATGCATTGTGCCTGTGTAAGTTGATGCTGAATGCCTGACGTGCGGGCATAGTGTTCTATATTGGGACGATAGCATTTCGCCGCACACTTGATTCGTCGAGCCCATTACATCCATAAGCCTCCGCCCTAGTTTTTGACGATAAAGTCATCGACTACTTTGCACGCAGCAGGGCCCAAGAGCACCACAAACAGCGTAGGCAGGATAAACAGTATAAGCGGGATGGTTAGCGTCGCGGGCAGGCGGGCTGCTTTCTCCTCGGCTTGCATAAGACGTTCGTTTCTGAACTCGGCCGACAAAACCCGCAAGCTTGTGGCCAGCGGTGTGCCGTAGCGTTCGCTTTGCACCAAAGTTGTTACCACACCGCGCAGTGCGGGCAGGTCTACCCGGTCTGACAAGTTCAACAAGGCCTGACGGCGTTCGGGCAGGAAACCCAGCTCGATGGACGCCAATGAAAATTCGTCGCCCAGTTCGGGGGTTGCGCGCCCTAGCTCTTTGGCGACGCGGTTAAGGGCGCTGTCCAACGTTAGTCCCGCTTCCGCGCATACCACCAGCAGGTCCAGCGCGTCGGGCAAGCCCTTGCGAATTGCGGCGGTGCGTTTTTGCTTGGCATTGCTGACAAAGATATCCGGCATTTTAAGACCGAGGAAAACCAGTCCCGCCGCCATGATCGGATGAAAAGTCTCATATTCGGCCAACACGCCCATGCCGTAAAACAGTAATATTCCGACCAAGCCCATCACCAATGGCATGACTAAGCGTGCAACCTGATAGATCACCAAAGCGTCTTTGGAGCGGTAGCCGGCTTGTTGAAGTCCGAGGGTCAGCTTCTTGGTTTGTTCGGTTTGTAGAAGTTTTAGCTTCTCGGCTAAGGCGCGCAAATGGCCAACGCCGTCAACTTTGTTGATCTGGGATTTGCGTTTGGTCGACCGGACCAACCCGGCTTTCAGCGCATCACGCCGGTCTTGCAGGTTTTTAACCCGGCCAATCATCGGCTTGCTGACCAGTGCAGTTTGGTAAACTGCCACCAGCACCATGAAGGCAACAACCCCTGCGAACATCGACAATAAGTCGATCATAGGGATACCTAAAAACTCGCTTGTGCTATCCATTTTAAACCTCAAACCGTATCATTTTGCTCATTACCAGCATGCCAAGGCCCATCCAGATTAAACCGCCAATACCGGCAACGATTGCCTTGGGGTGGGTAAACAAGATGATGCCGTAGTCGTAGTTCAGCGTCATGATCAAACCCAGCATGATGAAGGGCAGCACACCGACAATCCAGGCGCTGGCTTTGGCTTCTGATGACATAGCGCGGATTTTTAGCTTCATCGCCTGACGCTGGCGCAGGATACCTGACAAATTGCCCAGGGTTTCGCCCAGGTTGCCGCCGGTTTCCCGTTGGACCACCAACGAAATTACAAAGAATTTAAAGTCCGGGGTATCCAGCCGGTCTGCGGTTTCCCACAGAACTTCTTCCAGCTGTTTGCCCAGCCGCATACCGTCCGTGATTTTACGGAATTCGGCGCTCGTGGGCGCGCTTAATTCCTGGCCAACGTTTGCTATACATTCATTCACCGGCAGGCCGGACTTCAACCCGCGCACCATCAAATCAATCCCCTCGGGGAATTGTTTGGTAAAGCGCTCGATGCGCGATGTTATGCGTTTGCCGATGTAAAAATGCGGCAGGCCAACACCTGCTATAACGCCGAGCGCCAGCGAAAGCAGAAGCGGGAATCCCGCCAGAAGCAACAAAACCAGTGCGGTAGTGCCAAGGGCAACGCATCCAGCTGCGTAGCGTTGCAGGGCAATATCCATTCCTGCTTTGGATAGACGAATTTGCAATTGGTCGCGTCGGGGCACGAACATGGAAAGGGTTGCGGCAAGGCCGGTTTGTTGTTGGTTGACACGGATTGATGCCGACTGGGTGCGGACAGTTCGGGATTCGCTGAACCGGTTTTTGAAATGGTCCAGTTTGGCACGGACTTGCTTTTGGCTTTTGCCCAGCATCCGGCCCAGCACCAGCAGTGCGACAACCAAAATGGTAATCATCAGCCCTGCGGCAAATAGAATGACTGTTACATTGGTGTCTTGCATGGCGTGTCCGTTCTGGGTTTTTGGTCTGTCTTTAAATCAGGCTATGCGTTCATGGCGTCCATCAGGGCGCGGTCAAGGCCAAAATATTCAGCATTGGTCAGGAAATGAGGGCGCACACCGGTCGAGTTAAACGAGCCGAGCAAGCGACCGCCTTCGTCTTCGCCGGTAAATTCGTACTTAAACAGGTCCTGAGTGGTGATGACGTCGCCTTCCATGCCAACAACTTCGGTGACGTGGGTGGTGCGCCTACCGCCGTCGCGCATGCGCTGGACCTGAACGATCAGATCCAGCGATGCGGATACTTGCTCGCGAATGGCTTTGGGCGGCAGGTTAAGCCCCGCCATATTGACCATATTTTCAAGCCGGGTTAGCGCCTCACGCGGTCGGTTGGCGTGGATGGTGCCCATTGATCCGTCATGGCCAGTATTCATCGCCTGTAGCATATCAATGGCCTCGCCGCCGCGGATTTCGCCGAGGATGATGCGGTCAGGCCGCATACGCAGGGCGTTTTTCACCAGGTCGCGCATGTCAATTTCGCCGCTGCCTTCCAAGTTGGCAGGCCGGGTTTCCAACCGAACAACATGGGGTTGCTGCAATTGCAGCTCGGCGGCATCTTCGATTGTGACAACGCGCTCGCCCTGATCAATCATACGCGACAGCGCGTTGAGCATGGTGGTTTTACCGGAGCCGGTGCCGCCGGAGATCAGGATATTGAGGCGGCATGCGCCCGCGATTTTCAAAACTTTGGCCAACGGCGCCGAAATACTGCCGAAATCCAGCATTTTATCGAGCGTGATTTTGTCTTTGGTAAATTTCCGGATTGAAATAGATGCGCCGTCGATCGCCAGCGGAGGTGCAATCACATTCACGCGGCTACCATCTGCCAAGCGGGCATCGCATATTGGCGAACTTTCATCGACCCGTCGCCCCACTGCCGTTACAATACGCTGGGCAATATTCATCAAATGCTGGTTGTCGCGGAAGGTAACGTCTGTGAGGGTCAGTCTGCCCTTTTTCTCAACGTAAACCTTTTTCGGACCATTGATCATGATGTCCGAGATGGTCTCGTCGGCCAACAGTGGTTCAAGCGGCCCCAGCCCCAGCATGTCATCCAGAAGCAGGGTAACCAGGTCCTTCTGTTCTCGCAGGTTCAGGTTGATTTTTTCCTGCACCAGCAACTCGCCTACCACTTCGCCTACTTGCTCAGCTAATTCGGGGCGCGGCAATTCAGCAGCAGCAACCGGGTCAATATGCTCCATCAATAAAGTCTGGATATGCGTCTTGGCGTCCAGCAGCGCCTTTCGTTTGTCCTGTTTACTTTCCGGGTTGGCGTCTGCGGCCAAGTTGCTGGCCTCAGTGTCGCCGATGGGTCCGATGGTGGTCTCGACCTCATGAAGCAAATAGGTTGCAACGTCTTTTTTTTCGCTGCTTGAAAGCTCAAGGCCGTCCGCTTCTGCCAGGTCCGAGACAACAGCCAGCAGTTTCTTCGTAACCTCTGCTTTGGACGACATCCTAAGTTCGTCTGGAGTGAAACATTTGTCCAACACTTGCTCACCCAGACTGGCTGCGCGGTCGACAATGGAGCCAGACGAAACAGCTGTGACACTGTTGGTAGCAATGTGGTCGTTGGCGGCTAACGGAGCCAGTTCAGCAGCTGCTTCGCACGGTGCATTATGGCTTGCGCCGTTTTCCAGCGGGACACTGCGACCAAATCCAGCCGCTTGGACGCCCGTCTGAGCACCCTGAAGACCATGGGGGCGCCTATGTCCTGTTTTTCTTTTGCCAAATGCGTGCTGTTTCATTTTTCCAAGCCTTGCCCGAACCTATTTTTTGAACAACTTGCTCAACCAACCGCCCGCTTTGTCGGCGTCTTCGTCGACGACGGAAATAGCGGTGAGTACTTCTTTGTAGGCAGCGCTTAGCTTGCTGCTGGCGGCGTTATCGACCACCAGTTTGCTTTGCTGCGCCGCTGCCATAATGGTTTTGGTGTCGTGGGGTATGGACGCACCGATTTCCTGTTCGATGGAATTCTCAAAGTCTTTTTGCTCGACCTCTTGCGGAATGCCACTGGTTTTGCTGGCAATCACATGAATGGAGGCGGATGGTGCCACCTGTTTGATGTGAGCAATCAGGCGAATGCAATCGCGGGCCGCTGTCAGCGAATAATCGGTAACCAGAACGATGTCTTTGACCGCAGCCAGCATATCCGAATGGGTGCCCAGCATTTGGCGTGGCATTTCAACAACGACATTTTTGAAATTCTCGGCCAGTGAGCCGACAAGCTGGTTCAGGGAGCCGCCCACGGGCTCCTGCAACGAACCAACCGGAGCTTCTGATCCTAGGATCGACAGGTTTTCTTGCGGTTTTACCACCGCCCGCTCCAGAAACAGGCCGTCAACACGATCAGGGTTTTCAAGTGCATCGGACAGGCCGCGCCCAGGTTCCATATCAAATTGCATTGCGGACGTACCAAAATAGAGGTCAAGGTCCAGCAAAACTGTGCTTTGCTTCTTCTCGGCCATCAACCAGGCGACATTAGACACCAGAGTACTGGTGCCAACCCCGCCGCGAAGGCCGATAAAGGCAGCGCGCTCGCCGGTTGTAAGGTCTTCGGGTTCGTCTTCCTGAGTGGGTGTCTGTGCGGCTTCTTGTGCGGTGACAATTGCGTCCTGCAATAATGAGGCTGCAAGCGGCTTAACCAGATAGTCATGTACGCCAGCATTCAATAAGTCGCGGTAAAGCGTAACGTCGTTTATTGTACCGACCGCGAGCACTACAGTTCCGGCTTCGCAAACGTCTGCTAGTGATTGCATATCCGCGCGCGGATCCGTGCTTTCTGACAGGTCAACCACCATAAATTCGGGGCAGGGCATGCCGCCGAGCATTCGAACACCGGCGGCAATGCCGCCCGCAAAAATCATGTCGGTCGACCAGCCTTGCTCGATAGCGAGCGGGTGCAAAACCTGGCTGGATGCGTCGTCGCACAGGAAAGCTGCGAACGGCGCTCGCGTGCTCGCTTCGCTTTGTTCAGGGTCTAAAATAGATGAAATTGCGTTCATGAGTTTGCTCCCTACTTCTTGTCGCCGCCGCCAGCCCCAGCGCCAGAAGGCACGGGCAGGTTTGCAAGGCCGTCAAGTGACACTGTCATGGTCGGGCCGGACGGGGTGGGGGTCGGCGTATAAATGGCACCTACGGCAGCTGCCGTAGAGTTGCCACCATTTTGCCCAGCGATCAGGTCGCGCGGGTTGGCGATCATCAGGCCCAGATTGGCGATGGTAGAGCAGCCATGGTGGGCGGATGCATTGTTGACGTCGTTGCCGGAAATCTCGACGCCCCAATTACCGCAATTTGGTGGCACCACGATGTGGCGTTCCACATAAAGGGTAATCTCGCCGTCCGCAGGTTTCTCGCCCAGCGCACTGTTTCCGGCATAAAGAAGCCCGGCAGTTTTGATGTGATCGATGATCGCATCGACACGCTCGGGCGCGACATCGGTGGAATCCAGCATTACCACGTCTGCATGACCGGCGTTGACGCTGCGCAGGAACAAGCTGATGCCGTTAAGTGTATAGCTTGACGGTGTATCGGTTTGGTCGTCTTCTGCTGCGATCCGGAACGGAAGCCGGACCATTTTCACTTCATTGCGCATCACCTTCTCAGACGGCGCGGGGGCAGTGGCCGCAGTGTGCTGACAAGCCGCGAGCGAAAGCCCGAATCCGACGATAAACGATAGCTTAATCAGGGTTTTTGGTTTTCTGGTCATGGTTGAAATCCTTTCTAATCAAGCTTGAAACCGGCGCGTTTCTTCAAAGAAGGCCCTGCTTTTCGGTCTTGGTTTTTCAGTGTACTGCCGGTGTTTGCCTGCCAGCGTTTGCCGTTCAGATACCGGTCCATGTCGCTAGGCGCGATATAGTGGTCGGTAGGGAGTGCAAGCTGCCGGTCGCTGACCGGGCGCACAATGTAAGGAGTGATCACGATCAACAGTTCGGTTTCCTCGCGGCGAAATTCTTCCGACCGGAACAAAGCACCGAGAATTGGAATATCGCCTAAACCCGGGAACTTATTGCTGTCCTGCACCACATTGTTTTCGATCAAACCTGCTATGGCGAACGATTGGCCGCTGCCAAGTTCAACGGTGGTTTCGGCGCGGCGAGTACTGATGGACGGCACACTGATGCCTTCCACTCGGATCGCTCCAGCGGTAGAAAGGTCGCTTACTTCAGGTTTGACATGCATGGATATGCGGCCAGTGCTCATCACTGTGGGGGTGAACTCAAGCTTGACACCAAACTCGCGGTATTCGATGCCCAGGCCGTCGCGGCTGGGCACAGGGATCGGGAATTCGCCGCCCGCCAGGAAATTGGCGGTTTGACCGGTGAGGGCGGTCAGGTTTGGCTCAGCCAATACCTTGATAAAACCCTCTTGGTCCAGCGCATCAATGGCGTAGTTGAGGTCAATGCCGCCGGTGAAAATTTCGCCGAACAGTGAATTGCCCACATCGGGGCGATTGAATATCTCGATCGGTAACTGGGTAACCGGGTCTGCAATTATATTGGAAACATCGCGGCCATTGGCGATGCCAAATCCAAGCTTTGAACCCGAGTAAAAACCTTCCCAATTGACGCCCAGTTGCTTGAGAATCGTGCGGCTTACCTCGGCAATACGCACCCGCAGGTTAACCTGGGTTGGTTGCAGCACATTGACACTGTTCATAACCTGATCGGTCAGTAATATGGACCGTGCCAACTGTTCTGCCATCGCGGCCTCAGCGGGCGAGCCCACGTTGCCTTCCAGCACCACAAGCTGGCCAAGCATAACAACTTTGACAGGCGCACCCGGAAGCAGCCGTGTGTAGGCGGTTCTGAGGGCAGACAGGTTTCTGGTCACCGTCACATTGGATGAAAAGATTGTACGGTCGTCTTTATCCAGGGCGTAGAAACTTGTTTCGCCCTGTGCGCGGCCAAAAATGTAGATCACCCGGTTGGATTTCACCTGCACATCGGCGATTTCGGGGTTGGCGATAAATACTTCGGATGCTGGGCGGTCAAGACGAATGAGCGTACCTTTGTTAACTTCTATCAACAAGTTCCCCTCGCTGGGGGCAAGCACGCTGGCTCCGAGCTGTTTTGCAAGGGGTGCTGCGTATGCTGACACCGTAGCCGCTGCCATTAGGACAAAAAACACTATAAAGCCTGCGACTGCGCCGGTGACATTTGTTTGATTGGGTTTCATTGGTCTGTCCCTCCGGACGGTGCGCCGGTTGGAGGGTTGCCTGATTTGGTGCCGCGAGTACCGGGGCCTATTTCAATGGTTGATAATTTGTTGCCGCGGCTCACACGCACAGTGTTGGTGGCGGCCTGGGCATCCATTTGCGGCAAAAACTGGCTGACCTCGTGGCCCAAAGTGTGACTAGTGGTAACACTGATAGGCGGGCTGTCGGGATTGTTGCCAGCAACCAATGAACCATCACCGGTTAAGCTGCGTAAGCTAAGCGAAAGCACACCAATTTTTTCCAGCATCGCGACTTTTTCAGCCATTTTCGGCGTCACTTCGATGGTGGCGGTTTTGCCGATCTGGATTTTTTCGTCCTGCGCGGCGCTTCGTTGATCAACCGCCAGTACCCGAACATTCTGAAATACGGTTTCTGCAGCGGTGTATTTCTCAGCCCGCGAAACTTCGATTGTGTGGGTTAAAATAACGTCGACACGGTCACCGGGGAAAATAAATCCGCCGATGCCGGCCACTGGTGACAGTTTAATGGTTACGGCGCGCATCCCCGGCGATAAAACTGCCGCGAGAAAGCCGCGTTCGCCCTGGGCGATTACGGCCGATGCTGTTACTGGCTCGCCGCGGTTCATCGGCGAGCGAACAACTTTGCCTTCCACGTCTTTAAGCTTGTTTCTTGTGCCAGTAAAATAGGCTTCGTTCATGCCGTTTTGGGGCCATGGCTGCCATGCCACATCATCGGCTGCCAAAATGGTGCCGACAGGCAATTCTTTGGCTGCCACCAAAATTCTTGCGGTTGGGGCCGGCACGCTAACTGTTTGCGCCTGCTGAGCCTGTTGCTGCACGCCGGTTAAATAGGACCGGGTGAAGAATACTACGCCGACTACGCCGATAAGCGCTACAGCGACTAGGATAAGACTTCTGGGGTTCATGTCTTGTCTCCTGGTAAAATCGCGAGGGTAAAAGAAGGCCGTGGCCATCTATTCACTTGCTTATTCAAATGCTTATTCAGGCATTTGTTCAGGCCGACGATACAGAAACCTTTTGGAGACAAACCCACATGCCACCGGCCATAATGGCCACGCCGTACGGTACTTTCGGCGGCCTCGCTGAAACCAGCGGTTTGAGGCGGGCATGAACAAGTGTCACAAGCGCAACCACCCCGCCCGACACTGCTACAAACAGCAGAAACGAAGCGCTGAGGGTTGGACCGGCAATTAAGGCGACCGTTGCTATAAGTTTAACATCGCCGCCGCCCATGAATTTGAGGGCGAACAGGACAACGCAAAAACCGAACACCAGCAAACCGGCCACAATCGGCCCGCCTGCAGCAGTAGCGAATGTGTCGCCTGCCTGTAATCGCCAAAGTGCCAATAGCCCAAACAGGCCGAGGACGAGAAACGGTTGAATATTTGGTATCCGCCTGTCCTTTAAGTCAGTTGCTGCTGCCCAAACCAGGATAGCAATAACTGCGGTATAGATGCCTGTTTCGACCATATTGGTCATTGGTTCCACCTGAGATTTGTTGAGCGATTTCCCGGTACCGATGTAGGGTAAACAGGGCTGCCTATCGCTCTTTTTCCAAAAGAATAGCCGCCGGAAGACACTGCCCCCGGCGGCTATCTGTCGTTAGCCTTTAGATGCGCTTGCTCTTAAGGAGCAGGTGCCACAGGAGCGTTGGCATCAAGCGTGTCAGACACGCCTGTAAACATGCCGTCCAGCGAAGTGCCAAGAGCACCAAGGGCTGTGATTAGTGCGATTGCGACTAATGCGGCGATCAGACCATATTCAATGGCGGTAGCGCCTTCTTCATTGCGTTGTAGTGATTTCATAAACTTGAGCATTTTTTCTCTCCAGCTGCCAAGATTGGATGCACAATGATTAGCATTGCAGGTGTGAACAAAAAGTTAATGTGAAATCAAAATAACTGTTATAAAACAATTACTTATACTATATTTAGTGGAAATTTATCATCAAATTTTAGGTAATTTCCCAAAGGCATTGTTCTTATTGAACTTTTAGCGGCATGGATAATTTTAGGTAAATTTTTACGGTTTTAACACGGCGGCTTTCACAACAAAAAAAATCAAAACAACATCCGAAATCCGGATTTTATTGCGGAAACTTGATCAGAAAATCTGAAAAAGCCAACAGAATCGAGCTGTATTGGAAGAGCGGGTGGATAATTTAGAATCGGAAAATTGGAGGAATAAATTCAATCCAGCGGGAAAAATAGGGCCACGGCACTTTGAGGCGAAGGGGGGGCCTCAAAGTGCCGCAGCATTATCTCCCTGGGTTACTGCCTTAGGAGCCAAGGGGCAGGGAGATAGGGTCGTTCGCTTTAGCAGGCGGACATGCCGTCAGTTGTTAGAATATTGAGCCAATAGAAAATCTAGCCGGTAGAAAATCAGGCCGCTAAAAAATCACATCAGCTACAGCCAGATCATTTTCGGTCAAGCCAACAAGGAAAATGCTGTCTGAATCCGTGGTTTCAATCAAAACACCGGATTGCCCGTTAATGCTGGTCTCAAACGAGAAAAATAACAGATCGCTGAAATTGTCGATGTCGTCGACAAACTCCAGGACAAGTGTGTCCTCAAATATATTGAAGTCATCTATGGTGTCGTCGCCGTGACCATCGGCAAAATAGAAATAGTCTTCACCGGTACCACCGATTAAGGCATCGTCGCCGGTGCCGCCGAAAATATCGTCGTCGCCAGCATCGCCCCAAATCGTGTCATTGCCTGAACCGCCAAACAGGGCATCGGCCCCGCCCGCACCTGCGATGGCATCATCGCCCGATGCGGCAAACACTGTATCATTGCCCGCGCCTGCAAACACGTCGTCGTGGCCTTCGCGCGCGCCGATCAGGTCGTCGCCGCTTTCACCGTAAATAGTGTCGTCTCCGCTGCCGCCCCAAACGTCATCGTCGTGGTTGCCGGCTAATATCAGGTCGTCGCCTGTGCCGCCCCAAATAGAATCGAATCCGTTGCCGCCGTCGATCGTGTCGTTGCCCGAGCCACCAAACAATATGTCATCGCCGCCCAAACCAGAAATGTCGTCGTTGCCGCTGCCACCACCGACAATATCGGTGAAAAAGCCGCCCAGAACCAGATCGTCGCCAGAGCCAGCCCAGATTACATTCTCTGGTGCAACCGAGGGGAAAATCGCGATGACGAATTCAGGGCCTTCCACTTCACCGAAGTCGAACAAGCCGTTGTCGTCAACCAGATCGTCATTCCAGCCAGCACCAATGATTGTGTCGTTGCCAGCGCCGCCAAGCAGAGTATCGCTGCCATCGAATGCGGTGCCGTCGGGGATAACCGGCGCGAAGAAATTCAGATCGCCGTACCAGTCGATATGCCCGACCCTGCCGTCATCGAAACCGCCGCCGACGATAAAATCGTCACCGTCGCCGCCGATCAGATAGTCATCACCGCCGCCGCCAACCAGAAAATCGTCACCGGCTCCGGCGCGAAAGAAACTATCGCTGCCAGATCCGTCAAAAACTTCGTTACCGTCTACTGTATTTACAAAAGTCATTACACTCAGTTCCTCGTCGTTACCCATTTATGGGTTTCACCTGATCAATTTCCCGGTGTTTTATCGTCGTTACCCATTTAGCCACAGGTTTCCTGAATGTATTATGAACGAGAAAATTAGACCAATGTATGGCAGGCCGCTTGCGGCGGAAGATATGGGGTTATTTGACGATAGGATTTGCTGGGTCAGCTGTCGGTATTATCTGCTTTCGCGAACCACGACGCAGCAGTTGGCGGTGCGTTTATGCGCCTTCTGCGGGGTCAACTGTTTGTAAGGCGCCGATGCGGGGTCGGAAGAAGGATACTTTTCGAAGGATCTGTGTCGGGATGAACTGGAAAATTATCGGCTCATAACTGTAAAAAATCTCGGTCGCCAGAATGGTTTCATCGTCGCGCATGGTCAAACCGGCGGGCAAAGTAGGGGCCTCACCTTCGATGCCAAATTCACTGGCCTTACTCAACGAGCCGCCGCCGAGGCGCTGCCAGTAAATGCTGGCCGGATCGTCTACCGTTTGGCTGATAGCAGTGACAATAACCAATGCGTCTGCTCCCATTGCGTAAGGTGCCATTATCTGCGGAGCAGCTGAAAATATATCCAGCATGACATCTTCGGATATCTCTTCATCACGGGTTACAAGATCGGCAATGGAAACTACCGAGTGCTGCAGTTTCAAGTTCACGAGCAAATAATTGCCGACCTCAACAATCCCGGTCAGGAAAGATACAAACAGTGGCATGGCAAGCGCCAGCTCCGCCAAAATGGCGCCGCGTTCATCGCGCTTGAGCCTGCGCAGCAACCGCGCAGTTACACCAACAGGTGTTTGCCGGTTTGGGCTGGTGGCTCTAGGTTGATGCAGAGGGTTAAAAAGGCTCATTGCGTACCGCCACAGTTGAACTGATGTTAAGGGCCCTGTGCGCCCAGTCCATGAAGCCGGTTAAACTATTGGCGTCATAATTGATGCGGTACAAAACGATATCGCCCGCGCCGCCCAGGCCAGCGATGGCCATGTCGTCATCCCACGCACCGTTGCCGTTAACGTCGGCGTAAGGTTCCCCTTCATCGTAATCTCCGCTGTCGTTTTGATCAGTGAAGGGTTCGGGTTCCCCGATATCGGCGAATTGCTCGTAAACCAATGTTTCGATCACCACAGTATCCATATCAACCATGCCGAAGGTTTGCTTTTCAATGATGGCGCGTACCTGATCTTCGCGGGTTACACCGTCGTCTGCACCGCCGGTTACACCGAAGCGAGATGCATGAAGCACAGCATTTTCAACCGAAGCGGAGACAAAGAAAAAATTGGATATCTCAAATACACCGATCAATACGGCCAGTAAAATCGGCAGGCCAAGCGCTGCTTCAACCATTGCGCTTCCGCGCTCATCGGCAGCAAGGCGCTTCATTTGCCGGATTTTAGACAGGTGCCAAAATTTAAACAGGGCGATCATTTCGATAGCCGCAAGTTAGACAGCTGCCTGCCAATCGTCTCGAACGCTGATTCCAGCGACGCCGCTGTTGGCGCGTGAAAATAAAAGCTGGGATTGGTGGCACAGTTTTCAAAAGCTGTTTGTACCGCTCCGTCGGGCGTTGTACCGAAGGTGATCGAGTAAATGATCACACTGTCGCTCTTGATATTGGCGCAAATCCGGTCAAATCGGTCATCAAGATCATCGCGAGCATCATAAACTGACCCATGTCCCATATCGGATATTCGACCATAGGAGGTATAGTCCGAGCCACCCAGCACAGCGTCTGCCGAAATAAATTCGTTCTTGCCGTCCGTTAGTACAACGATCACTTTGTCCATGAAGGGGGTATCGTGGTCTACTGGCAATTCAGGCTCACTTTCGAGCCAAAGACCACGCCAACGCGGGCTGAGCACACGCCAGCCCCAAGCCAGGCCCATGGGTGTCGCTGTGCCGCCGAACGACCAGGGTGCCATGTCGTCAATGGCGTCCAGAATTTTGGTCTTCTCGGCCACAAGAGGCGTGATCTGTTCGCCGCAACCTTTGTTTGGACCGAGAGCAGCGCTGCGATCATTCGCTTCAACAATGGTAACTTCATTGCCGTTGTCATCATCAATCCAATTATTGTCAATATACCGGGTCCGGCCACGCCGATCCACATAGGAATAATCAGTGTCCTGCCAATAAAAGGGTTCAAATGCCTCTATAGCTGGCGGATCATCGGTTTCGTCGAGCCCATCGGCGCGCGCGGCAACACAGCCTGTCCAAACTGTGTCTGGAAAGCCTGTGTCCACAAGTGTTTGGCCAGCCGCGCTGAGCCACGCAGTTTGCGCGCCCCCGACATTCACATGGGTGATATAGGGAACAACCCCGACCCACAGGTTGGTGTTTGTTTCGTCGTCGCCGTAAACTGTTTCGATCAGGTTTGTCGCTGCTTCTTTCATGGTATCGATTTTGCCGTCGTGACGCATGGAGCCGGTGTTGTCCATAACCAGAACCAGCTCCATACCGCGGGTTTCCCGGGATATTTCGGTGCTGGCGGATACCGTAATATCGCCGAAGCCAAAAATACTCATGAAGGTTGCGCTAACCGTTGCATCGGCCTCTAGGGTAATCACTTCATTGTCGTTGCTAACGGTAATGGTCATGTTGGCGGCGGAGGCAACATTGTCCACGGACGCAATGTTAACCTCAAAAAATTCGCGGGCATCGGCTTCCATATTGTCGACGTCAAGCGCGTGCCCCGCTGCCAAACCGGCACTGTCCAGAGACTTTTGCAATACGTCTTTGACATAAAACATACGGGCGCCGTCCACTGTCAGGCCAGCCGCGCCTGTGAGCACCAGCATGCCGCCAGCAACTGCCGGTATTAGACTGCCGCGCTCGTCGCTTATTAAGCGCGCCCAGAACTTGTCGCCGAGCCCTTTGATCGATAAACCCAGGTGTGATGATGATTTCATTTGCCTACCTGTTGCCTGATTTAGAAGGGGAACTCTATGGTCACAATCACAAAAAGTTGTAAATGAAAGCAGACAATTGTAGCTTATATTTAGTTAATAAACTGGGCGGGAGATGGTTAACTTCGAAGGTAGACCTTGACTCTGTCGTCGATGATTTATTCATTAAAATCAATATGATAATAGGTGGTTCTCTTTGAGTGCATCTTTGCACCGGGCGGCCCCACATGGTAGCGATGGCAGATATTAATAATTATTCGTCTTGGCAATATTAAGGGTTGAATCCGGGTTGCCATAGTGACTACGATACGTCGGGGTCAGTAAGAACCTGCACTGCGACTGGAAGGCGGGTCGAAAACGTGAGTAACGATAAGTATCCTTCGGCGGACTTGCTGGCTGAAGCCAAGGAAAAGCGCCGGGTTCCTCCCGAAGACGTGATTTTCGATTACTTCAATTCCTCGGACGGCGAATCGATGCGATTTGCGCGTTTCCCTGCAAGCAAGGTAGTTGAGACCAAAGGAACCATTATCTTCCTGCCGGGTCGCACTGAGTTTATCGAAAAATTCATCGAAGATATCCATATCTGGAATGGTATCGGCTTTGCGTGTGCCGCTATGGATCTGCGCGGCCAGGGCATGTCATCGCGTATTCATCCAAACCGCGACAAACATTATGTAAGAAGTTTTGACCCTCACATAGAAGACGTGCATCAGCTGTTTGAAAAAGCGATAGCGGGCAAGATGCCCAAACCTTACATTCTCATGGGCCATTCTGCAGGCAGCCATGTGATGCTAAGGTTTCTGCATGATTATCCGCGGGACGCTGACGCTGCTATTCTTGTAGCTCCCATGGTGCGGATTGCAGCGGGCGGTACCCCGCGAATGGTCACGCATTGCATCTCTTTCATAATGAACTTTGTTGGCTTGGGTGCGGCTTATGTCCCCGGCCATACTGCATTTAAAGACGGGCGTTGGGGATGGCGCCGTATGTTAACCCACGACGATGAACGCTTTAAAGACGAAGATCATTTTATCAATAACAAGGATCGGCGGCTGGCTGTAGGCGGAGTGACCTATAAATGGTTGCTAGAGGCTATGCGCTCCTGCGACATTTTAAATGCGCCGGGCTACGCTGAAGAAATCAACGCGCCTATTCTCATTTTACAGGCCGGCGAAGACCAGATCGTGGACAATAAGGCGCAAAGCGACATTGCAGAACACCTTCCCAATGGGCGCATTGTCAAGATTGACGGGGCAATGCACGAAATTCTGAAAGAAACTGACGAGCATAGGGAAAAGGTTTGGGAAGCAATTGCTGACTTTATCGATTTAAAGGAGGGGCCCGATTTCTCGGTTCTGTAGCGGTCTTCGACTTTTTGGCTCTTTTCGGTTTTCTGGTGAATTTCGGATCAATCAGCCTTTGGGCTTTTAAATCCTGCGTTTTCAAGAAACTGCTTGGTCATCGCTTTTAATTTATATTCTTCCCGAATAGTTTTACTGATCACATTCAGTCCGATCAGGAAAGTGAGAAGGCTCGTCGCAACGGTCTCGGTGTTAACCGCGGAATCAAGAGCGCCCTCGGCTTTTGCCTCGTCAACACGGGTGGTGAATTGCTGTAGTTTGCTATCAATAAAACCATACACACCTGGTGGAGCAGGCTTTTCTTCGTTTGCCTGAACAAAGCAATTGATGATCAGGCACCCGCGCGCCATCGGGTCCGAGGCAAGCTTTTCGCACACTTTGTTGAAGAAAATATGTAGCGAATCGCCAGCGGAAATGCCCGGAAATCTAGTCTCCAGATGTAGATCGATATTGTCGTTTTGGTAGCGAACCATTGCTTCTGCAAACACGCTCTCGCAGGTTTCAAAGCTGTTGTAAAAGCTGGACCGAGTGATGGACATTGCGGTGGCAAGATCCGAGACAGAGGTCGGCGTATAGCCCTTTGCCCAAAAGGTATTCATCGCAATTTCAATTGCGTCATCTCGGTTGAATTTTGTCGGGCGTCCCAAAGGTCACTCCGTTAATTTATAAATCGCAAAACTGCTCTTTATATCTGCGGGCCAATCATACGGTGAGTTTGACCGAAAATGCAACGTTTGGACTTAATTGCGGTCGAACGCAGCCGTTATTTTCAGTAACTTTCCGGCAAGTTCTGGGTCGCCGACCGCGAGCAGCCGGCCTGACGACCCCGGGCTTTCACCCGACCAGCCGGTTGCAGAGCCACCAGCGCCGCGCACGACCGGGATAAGCGCCATCATATCGTAGGGCTGTAGCCCTGACTCGATGACCACATCCATAAAGCCGCTAGACAAAATAGCATAGGCGTAACAGTCCATGCCGTACCGCGCCAATTTGCTCTTGCCCAGTATCTTGTCAAACAGCGGTCGTTCAGCATCCGTGAACAGGTTGGGGTCGGTGGTGGATAGAGTGGCTGTGCTCAGAGACGGGCAAAATCTCGTGGTTATAGGGTTGCCGTTCAAGGTTGCCCCGGTTGTCCAGCCCAGATAGCGCTCGCCCATATAGGGCTGGTCGATAACACCTATAACTGGCTCGCCGTAGTAGCGCAGGCCAATTAACGTCCCCCACGTCGGCAGGCCTGAAATGAAAGCGCGGGTGCCGTCGATAGGGTCCAGCACCCATTCAAAAGGACTATCGGTTTGCTTTCTGCCAAATTCCTCGCCGAATATCTGGTGGTCAGGGTATCGGGCTTCAATCAGGGTGCGTATTGCTTGTTCCGCGCCGCGGTCGGCTTGGGTAACCGGGTCGAATCGGCCATCCGAGAGCTTATTTTCTACCGTTACCGGCTGTCTGAAATACTTGAGCGAAACTTCCGCTGCAGCGTCGGCAAGCACGCAGGAAAATGCTTTAAGCTCTTCGGTTTCAGCTTTTGGCAGACTGCTATTCATTGTTTAACTCGCGGATTAAATTTTGAAGGGCCAGATGGGTTGCAAATCCTTATCTGTTAGACCACAACAGGGCTGTAAAGATCAATGGAGCGATGATGCATACGGTCGATTTTCTTGTTGTGGGTGCTGGCATTGCCGGTGCGGGTGCTGCGTATCGGTTGGCCGGGCACGGGGATGTGCTGATCTGCGATATGGAAGACCAGGCGGGGTATCACACCACCGGCAGATCTGCAGCTTTCTATGCTGAAACATACGGCGGCAAAAAAGTGCAGCCTCTTACCTCTAGTTCAAAGGATTTTTTGCACCGGCCACCTCTCGGATTTAGTGAGACCCCACTGATCACCGAACTTGGGGCTGTCCATGTTTTTGATTCCGGGCAAAAACCGCGCGCATTAGAGAAATTCAAGGCGATGGTTGGTGCACTGTCGCATATTTACTTGCTGGAAGCTGATGAATTAGCCGCCACATATCCGCACCTTGTCAGCGACCGTTTCGTTGGCGCTATTGTTGACAGTGAATGCGGAAATCTGGATGTGGCAGCCCTGCACCAGGGTTATTTGCGAGCTGCCAAAAAAATGGGCGCCGAGATGTTGCTGGGCGCAGATTTTGAAAGCGCCACTTATGCAGATGGTCACTGGACAGTGCACATACGCGGCCGCAGCCTGCAGGCGCGGTATATCGTCAATTGCGCCGGTGCCTGGGGTGATCAGATAGCCGAAAGATGCGGCCTGTTGCCGATCGGGCTTGAACCAATGCAACGGACGCTGGTGGCGGTACCGGTTTCTGATGAATTTCCCTTTGATCCGCGTCACCCGGTCATCTTTGATTTTGACGAGGCATTTTATTTCAAACCGGAAGGCCGTGGTTATCTGGTCTCGCCCGCCGATGAAACCCCGGTCGCACCGTATGATAGCCAACCGGCGCTGGAAGACGTGGCGATTGCTGTTGATTGTTTTGAACGGGCGACAGGATCCACTGTACCCAAGGTCGATGCAAAATGGTCAGGCCTGCGCACTTTCGCGCCTGACCGAACGCCCGTTATTGGTTTTGACCGGAATTCGGACGCTTTTTTCTGGAATGTGGGACAGGGCGGATACGGTATTCAAACCTCGCCCGCATGGTCCCGGCTTACTGCATCCCTGATTTTGGGTCATGGTATGCCGGACGACATTTTGGCATACGGAGCCAAGCTGGATTGGTATTCGCCTACCCGCTTCACCTGACTTTTATTTGTTACCGTATGGCTATAACCCGCGGCTAATGTCACCGGGGATTAGCCCGGTGACATAGTGTTAGTCGCTATGTGCGATGGTCGCTGTGCTGCCCGCGTTTTTGGCTGCGGTATCGTTTCCTCGTTTCGCGGTAATCTTCCTCTTCCGGTTCGGCGCGATTTCGTTTTTTGCCAAACGCAAAGACCAAAATCACCGACCCAACGGTGGCCGCTATCAGGTCGCCGGCCAAACCAGTTGGTCCTAAGCCAAGAATATTGAATAAAAAGTCACCGATCAGGCCGCCAAATATGCCTAGTATAATGTTACCGAGAGCGCCGTAGCCTTTGCCGCGTAATATATGCCCCGCCAGATATCCGGCTGCGGCACCGATTAATATTGATCCAATGATCCCCATAAATTTCCTCCTTCAATTTCGTTTCGAATCAGTAACGACCGTAACGGCGGCCATAGTCCATTTCGCGCCTAAGCTCTTCGTTGCGGTATTGGCTCAGGCTATAAATTGCCCAGATAGCCGCAACGGGCCAACCGATGATGGTTAGCCACAAAAACGCGCAAAATAGCCCCTGAAACGGGCGGTTGATGGTGAAAAATACGATTGGTGGTATTAAGATCGCCAATAGTAGGCGCATCCGGTCCTCCTCTTACCTCGCTGTTAAGTCTTTTTTTATTAATTGTTATATAAAACACATAAGTACGAAGCTGACCGGTTCAAGGGTGGGCTTTGGTTTCGGCACGATATTGGGGACTTTAGCCAGGTTGGTTTATTGATGCGCTTCGGGCGAGGAATTTCTGAAAAAACAGGAATGCCGCCCGTAAGGCCCCGGTATCTAACGCGTTTTGGGGCAAACTTGATGATTAATTTTTTAAGAAAATTCAAAGTGAACGTTCGAATTTGGGCACTGACAATAATTTCCCTTTTGGGAACGGTTTTTATTGTATGGCAATATAGCTCGCTGGTGCAGGAGCTGAACGAAGGAATTGTTTCGGGGGCAGAAGCAGAATCGCATCAAACCACTGTTTATATTTACACAGGCATTTTATTCGCATTGATAATCATGCTGTCCGTATTGATTACTAACAGCGTTATGACCCCTCTAAGGCAGCTTCAAAGCGAGCTGACTAACTTGTCGGAAAGCAAGTATGATGTGCCGTTGGCTGGCTTGGATCACGGAGACGGAATAGCGGCCATGGCGCGGGCAGCGGAATTCCTGAGGCAAAATGCACTTGAGGCACAGCGGCTGCGAGAGGAAAATGAAGTCGCACGGCTTGAACGCGAGGAAGGCAAACGTCTGGCCGAAGCCGAAAAACAAGCTGCTGATAAGTTGAAAGTAGCGCAGGAAAAACAGCAGGCGGAAAAATCTTCAGTTGAACGCCAGCAATTGCAGACTGAGTTGGCCAGTACTTTTGAAGCAGAAGTTTCCGGCGTGATTCAATCTCTTTCAGGGTCGGTGGCTGAGCTGCAGATGGCGTCAGACACGATGTCAGAAGCTATCGAGCAAACCGGACTGGAAGTTAACGCCGCTGCATCAGCCACTGATGCTACTGGTCAGGACATGGTTTCGGTCGCCGAAGCGACAGAGGGCCTGACCGGCGCTATCGGTGAAATTCGAACCCAAGTGGAATCAGCTAATACCACAACAATGAAGGCTATGGATGTTGTGCGTGAGGCTGAAACCCGGGTTGGGTCACTGTCCGCCGCATCGGACCGTATTGCCGAAGTGATCACGCTGATTAACGAGATTGCCGAACAAACCAACCTGTTGGCGCTTAATGCCACCATCGAAGCTGCGCGCGCTGGCGAGGCGGGTAGGGGTTTTGCGGTTGTTGCAAGCGAAGTAAAATCGCTGGCCAATCAAACTGCCAAAGCGACCCAGGAAATTGAACAGCAAGTGGGCGCAATGCAGACCGCAACCAGTGATACGGTTTCGTCGGTGCACTCGATTCGTGATGCGATTAAGCAGGTTAGCGAGATTTCGGGCATGATTGCTGCCGCTGTCGTTGAGCAAGAGGCTTCAACCGGCGAAATCAGCCGCAGCGTTCAAAATGCCAATCAGGGAACGGCAAATTTGGGCCAAAATGTTGGCCGGGTACAGGAAATGGCTGAGCGCAGCGCTGGTGCCGCCACGGTCGTTAATGCCGCTTCGGGCGGTCTTACTGAACAAGCGGGCGTACTTGAAAGCGCCGTATTTAACTTTCTGGAGCGCATGCGCAAATAAGGCGGACGAATTTTCTTTTCATAAAAGCCATCCGTGTGACGCGCACGGGTGGTTTTTTGTTGCCGATTTGCGCTCGGTGTTTTGGCGCTGTTCACGGTTTTGGCAATTGTTTGGTGCTTTCCTGCGCGTCAGGTGTCAAAATTGGCAGGCAACCTTCGTCACATTACCAGAGGTGGTACATAGCCGCTTCTAATTAGTTGGAGTTAAATCCCCAACCGAAAAACCCGAGTGACAAACAGCGAAAGATAAACTGATGAAAACCTTTATGCTTCTCCTTAACCATGCGCCTGACCGGTATTCAGATTTGTCTGAAGATGACTTTATGACGATAATGACCGACTATATTGTCTGGACCGAAAAGCTGACGGCGGACGGTATATACGCTGGCGGCGAAAAATTGGCGGACGGGCCCGGCAGATTGCTCACAAAAACTGACAGCGGTGTTGAAGTGCACGATTCGCCCATGGCAGAGCTGGCAGAGGTTCTAGGCGGTGTCATGATGATCAAAGCAGCCGACTATGACGCGGCAGTGACCATCGCCAAAACCTGCCCGCATATGGTGCACAATAGCAGCCTGGAAATCCGTGAAATACATGCTGTTGACTGAGTGAAAAATCCCTGAACTTGTGGGAATGTTATGCGCGAACAAGACCAAGAACCAGAACTGGCCCTTGACGCCATCCACCGTCAGCTGGAACGCCTTGCCCGACGCGAGCGTGGCCGGCTGGTGGCATTGCTGGTCAGCAAACTTGGGCCTACACGCCTTGAGATGGCCGAAGATGTGGTTCAGGACGCAATCATCGCTGCAATGGCAAGTTGGCCCTACAAAGGCATGCCAGACAACCCTGGCGGCTGGCTGAACAGGGTGGCACGCAATAAGGCTTATGACCGTTTGCGAAAAGAAGGCCGCGAGCAACCATGGTTGGACGAGCTAGAGCATCCTTCGGGCATTGACCAACAAGACAAAGCCGGTGACGACGCTATCGGCCAAGTGTTTGGTGCCCGTATCACCGACCCTGAGCTGAAGCTGATTTTCCTGTGTTGCCAGCCAGATATAACGCCGGAAGACCAGCTGATGTTAACGCTTAAGGTGGTCAGCGGTTTCACAGCAAAAGATATAGGGGCACTTTTCCTGAAAAAAGACGCCGCAGTGGGCCAGCGTTTGGCACGCGTGAAGCGCAAACTTCGGTCGTTAGAGGCGGCGCAAACCGGCAGATCAATCACCGATGGTCCTAGCCGGTTTGAAGTGAAAGAGCGTCTGCCGATTGTGTTGAAGGTAATTTACCTGATGTTTAGCCTGGGTTATGCCCCGCGGCGCGGCGACAGGTTAATGCTGCGCGATGTGGCAGAAGAGGCGCTGCGTCTTGCGCTAGCTTCAGCAGATGCGCGAGAAACCGCATCTGCTGAAGCTAGCGCGCTAGCCGCTCTGCTGGCGTTTCAAGCCTCGCGCTTCGATGCCCGTGTCGACGCAGCTGGTGCACTGGTATTGCTGCGAGATCAAAACAGGGTGCTTTGGAACCGGGATTTGATCAATAGCGGGTTTTCCTACCTGCAAGCAGCGCAGTCGGGCAGCAAAGTCTCGCGGTATCATCTGGAGGCGGCAATTGCAGCTTCACATGCCGCAGCACCGGATTTTGCAGCGACCAACTGGCAGCAGGTTCTGGATGTTTATACGCGTCTGGAGGCTATGACCGGGTCACCGGTGGTGGCGGTGAACGCCTGCGTGGCGGAAGCCTTTGCGGGCGCGCCGGAAGCGGCATTTTTGAAACTGGAATCTTTGGCCAAACATAAACGGCTATTGGATTATGCGCCGTATCATATTGCACGCGGGGAACTTTTGCGCATGCTGAAGCGGCCAATCGATGCCGCTGTTTGTTTTAAAAAAGCGCTGGAATGCGACGCTTCCACCCCGGTTTTGGCTCATCTGAAAGGGCGGCTCGCGGCCTCGGTTTGATGCCGTTATAATTAGCGTAAATTTTCTTTAGGCAAATGTGATTTTTTCAGATAGGTTCGCGCCTTTCTGGTTGGGGCTTGGCTCGTATTGAGCGCCAGATCAATATGAAATTATTGGTTAGGTACCCATGGAAGATCGTCAGAACTCCCTCGTTCAAGTTGTGGAAAAAACAGACAGTGCGCAGAGCAAGCGTGCTGACAGACGTGATTTGTTAAAACTCGGCGCAGCGGGTTTGCCGATGATGTTGACGCTCACATCGTCGGCGCAGGGGGCTGTTGCCTCACAGCTTACCTGCTTTTTTCGGTTGCCTGCGCGGGTGCGCATCATGGTCAATACCGACGGCGATGCATGGTCCAGCACCACCCATAATGTCAGGTTTAGCAAAAAAAAGCAGGCCTACCGCAAAGATGATTTGGATGAATTTCTACTGCCAGCCAACTCTCAACAATTTACCGGCGGTGTGCCTTCTATGTATAGGCCGCCTATTTGCAATACGCCGCCGTCAGGTAACTGGGTATATTGTGGCTGGAATAAATACAGCATTAGCAACAACGCGAAAATAACGCCTAAAAATTACGTTAACAGTAACGACGAATTCGAATTTGATGGCAGTAATAAAGGCCTGTATGTAGCGCTTAGCATACAATATGCTGGCCAGGCTTCAAACGGTTGGCCGGGCGTTTCCTGTGTTTTATCGATTGTAAATTATCTGGACACGCTATAGCGCCGTTCAGGTTTCAGCCTTGAGTTTGTCGAGCATATTTTGCATCGCCAGTCGTTTACCGTCATTTCGCCCCTGGAACGGTAGTTCTTCGCTTTGGGCAAAACCGCCGCCGATGAAGCCAACTTCCATGTCCCATTGTTTTTGCGCATATTGCAAACATAGGAAATGCGCGGCCTGGTCTGCGTAAAACAAGGGTTTGCCGTGGTAGGCGTTGCGCTGAAACAATTGCGCCAGATAATGCGCCACCAGCGCGGCAAATTGCCTGCTTTTATCGGTAGATTTTATCGAACAAAAACCGCCTGACAGATTACTCCAGGGCAATCGCCAATAGCCGGTGTTTTTGCGCCATATCCAACTTGAAACCAAACTATCGTGGTCGCCGAAATCAGCCAGGTCTTTTATGGACTTCAACAGCCAGCCGTCGATGTCGGTGATGGTAACCCCGGCGTAGGCCGCGAGATACTCGGGCAGGTAAATATACCGCGTGTTTACGCATACACCGCCTTTCAGTTGCGGGCGATTGGTCATAAACTCGCTGTCTTCAAAAGTGTGGTTGATGCGCACGCCGCAGTCTTGCTCAATCTCGCGCATGCGTGCCAACTCCTTTGCCTTGTCGGCAGGGAAATTTATCAAATGAAAATGGATCAACGCGCCAGGGTTGGTGTGGCCGACAATCTGGCAATAAATATCGGCGAAGTGATCAAAATACCCTTGTTCGCAAGCTACCAGAACTGCGTGCTCGCCTTCGCTGGCATGGGTATAGGTAAATTCCGTCTGGCTGCGGGCGCGGTACCACTGCATGTCATCGGCCCGCGTATCTTGAGCCCGGCTATCATCAATAAGGCTTTCAACGGGCAATAAAACCTGCGCGTGGGGGAAAACCGGGCTGCGGAACCCCCTTGCGGCCGCAGCGTCGGCATAGAGGGGCAGTGCGGCTGTGAACTCGCCTTTCATTGCCAGCATGTTGGCTCGGTATGTGGTGGCGGTGGCACTGTCGCCGCTGAGTATCGGCTTTGTTAGTGGGTCGTCCTTCAAGGCATCAAGCTTGCCGTACAGAAGCGCCGGATTGTCCACATAGCCGGGCATATGGCCTCGGTAGATCGCGAAAAAAACCATATCGACCAGCAAATGGTTGATTTTAAGGTCGAGCGCATCATCACCGGTAACAGTTCCCTGCTTTAACAGCCGAAGCGCCAACAGTTCAACCGCGCGCCACTTGCGTTCGTGGTATGCCGCCAGCACCAGTTCCAGCTGAAGGTTTCGGCCTAGCTCGGCACTTTCTGCGATCAGACCGCTGCCTTCGGTAAACAGGACCGCGCGCGCATTTGCGCCGTCGGCAGTTTGGTGTGCCTCAACGCCCGCAGGCAGGCTGCGCCGCATATCCAGCGCTGATGCCAGGATGGTCTGCTCCAAATTGGTCTGTTCTGGCCCGGGTTTAAGGGTTGGTACCTGCGCGTGAAGGGCGGCCATATAGGCGGGGTTATCGTCGCTCAGGTGTCGCCAGCGCATCCACGGCCATTCATAGCGGTCGGCAAAATAAAACTCAAACCTATGCAACGCCGCCAAAACACTGTTGGTATTAGGCTGGGTAAAAGCCTTTGCAACGGTATCTGCCGCCTCATTGGGTGAGTAGCGATGATCGGGTGTGAAATGGTCAGATTGCGGTGCCATAGGGGTGCTTTGCTTGGCCTGGTGGTGGCTAATAAATACCGCGCCAATCTGCCTGATGTAGCACCGATGTCAAGAGACACATGGCGCTAGCTACTGTTGTCCCATGCACATTGCAGTGGATGAAATCGCGCCACCCACTGCTTAACTGGTTAAATGAGGGTATGTCCGCTGTTAGCGGAACGCCAGTCTTTACCGAAATGCCCGGCGAACACCAGCGAACAAACCACGGCGCGGCGATGCAGGACTGTTGTTTGCTTCTGCTGCTTGACGAATTTTTGCGGCCTCGGCTTTTGTTACGCCGTAGCCCACCAAAACGGGTGCGTTTTGTTGTTGTTGCATTGTTTTTTCCTTCGCATGTCGAACGCCAGCTTATGCCGGTCTATCGTTTAATCTCGGTAGTATACGATAATATGTGATGCTTGGGCAATGGTTTTTCAAGTCTTGGCCTGAAAATAGACGCGTGCTCCACGTGAAACTTCCCGCTTGTGTAGGCACAACCCATAAGGGCATACTGTGCGTGCAAGTGGGGGGTTTGTTATGGCCGATGATGAAATCTGGAATTTCTACTACAAGTTTGAGCAACAGGCACATTACTGCGAAGTTGAAAGTAAAAGGGCTGTATTTTATGCTCGAAATGTCCCAACAATTCTAAGGGGGCTCACTACAGAAAGTTGCGGTTTTGACCTGCAAGACCCGCAGTTTGAAGAATTCGATAAATTGGTTCAGGAATGCCCAATTGAGGCTGCCAAGATGGGCGTGAAAGATTGGAATCGCTGGGTTCAGTGGGCGCAGCTGGTTCACAATCGGTGGATAATAAGCAAAATCACCGACCGGGGACTCATGCTGCGCTGCAGGTCTTTTCCAGACGATGATTATGACACGTATGCGATAAATTTCTCACGCGGAATACAAGGTGTTGACGAAGAGTCTTATGACGTATCGTTTGGGGAATTCGATAGATTTGTGTTTCCTTGCAAAACTATTTTCCAAAAAGCAAGATTTGTTGTTGAAGCAGGTTTTACCAATTGTTTTTCTGCAAGTTCGTTGGATTTCGAGGAAGTTATTTTTGAACAACACGCAATTTTCGTCGATGTGCTGTCTGTGGGTTCATTAAATTTTGACAGGTCAGTTTTTAATCAGAATGCAATATTTGAAGTCACAGATTTTGACAATGTTACTTTTTACGATGCTCTGTTTTCCAAATTCACCATTTTTAACCGTTCTATTGTTAGACAGCATATTGGGTTTAATGATGCTGTCGCAAAACAATTAATTCACTTCGACGAAATACAATTTCTTGGGGGAGCGTGGTTCAACGGTGCTTATTTTAATGGCGGCTTCACCTTTGCTGGATCCTTGTTTTTCGCACCAGCTAGGTGGGATGAAGCAATTATTGGGGGGCATGCAAATTTTTCGAATTGTTCTTTTTTATCTACCGCCAATTTCAGAAACGCCAGATTTAATGCTACTGTAGAATTTGACGGCGCTTTGTTTGGCAAGGCCCCTGAAAAAACAACGTCTTCCAGAGAACTGCCGAGCGAGAGTAAGGAGAGACTCTCATCTTGGAAACTTGACAGCGACTCCATGAGCATTCCTGACTTCAACGGCGCTTATTTTTCAACAACACCCAACTTGGGATATACAACTGTGGCAGTTCCCCCATCAGCAAAATGTAATTTGCCATGGTGGCAACGATGGTCTGTTGATAGGCATCTTGCATGGAAAATTCGTGATGTAAATTCGGCTTCGAAACTAAGACGATTGCAGGAGTTGGCGGTGCGAGGGCATTACAATCTAGCTGAAAAACGGTTTTTCCGGGCAGAGTTGTTGTGTAGGCGCGGGCACGAAGCCAAAACATGGCGCGAAAATACCATGATCAATGCCTTTGAACTATTTAGCGAGTGCGGGCTCAGCTTTTGGCGACCGATGATTGCGCTTGGTGTGCTGATCGCGATTTCAGCAGGATTTTACTACACGCAAATTGATTGGCCTGCGGGTGACGGTGGTGGTTTTGAGCTGGCTTCATACAGCTTTGCCAATAGCTTGCCGTTGATTGGTTACATCTCAAATTCCTACAGTGTTTCGGTTGATGTGTTGTTTGGTGGCGCAGTACATGTGCCGGGCCCGGTACGGGTGGTGGCGTTTTTGCAGAATGTGGTGTCTGCGGTGTTTATCTTCTTCGGGCTACTCGCCATCCGCAATTATTTCAAACTGGTATAGCTCACAAAAAGCCCACAAAAAAAGCACCCCAATTCCTTGAGGAGCTTTTTCTATTCGGTGCTGGAACGCTCAGGCTTTTCTACTGACCCTCAACTGTGCGGCTTGCTTTCTTGCGCTCGTGCGGTAGCAAGTGGCGCTTGCGCAGGCGAATGCTGCTCGGGGTTACTTCAACTAGCTCGTCATCGTTGATGTAAGCCAAGGCTTGCTCAAGCGGCAGAATTTTCGGCGTGGTCATCTTGATGGCGTCGTCCTTGCCAGACGCGCGCATGTTGGTCAGCTGCTTGGCTTTCTGCACATTCACGTCCAGGTCGTTGTCGCGGGCGTTCTCGCCGATGATCATGCCGCAGTATACTTCAACACCGTGGTTGATCATGATGGTGCCGCGCTCTTGTAAGTAGAAGAGGGCGTATTGCACAGCTTTGCCGCCTGCGGTCGCCACCAACACACCGCGCTGGCGTGCGCGAATTGGGCCTTTGTAGGCGTCGTAGCGATCATAGGCGCGGGCCATAATGCCGGTGCCGCGTGTGTCTGTTAAAAATTCACCGTGATAGCCGATAAGACCGCGAGCAGGGGCATCGAAGGTCAAACGCACCTTGCCGCCGCCAGACGGCACCATGCCGCGCAGCTCAGCTTTACGCTGGGTCATCTTCTCAACCACGTTGCCCTGAAAAGCTTCGTCAACGTCGATTTGAACTGTCTCGTAAGGCTCAAGGCGCTTGCAGTTTTCGTCTTGTTTGAACAGCACCCGTGGGCGGCTGATCGCCAGCTCGAAGCCTTCGCGGCGCATGGTCTCGATAAGCACGCCCAGTTGCAGCTCGCCGCGGCCAGCCACTTCAAACGAGTCTTTTGTAGCGGTTTCGCTAATCTCGATCGCAACATTGCCTTCGGCTTCGCGCATAAGGCGGTCACGGATAACCCGGCTGGTCACATGCTTGCCTTCGCGGCCTGCCAGCGGGCTGTCGTTTACCATGAAGGTCATCGCCAATGTGGGCGGGTCAACCGGGATGGCATGCAGGGCCTCGGTTACTTCGGGCACTGCAATGGTGTCAGCAACGGTGGCTTCGGTCAGGCCGGCGATGGCGACAATGTCGCCCGCTTCGGCTTCTTCAACCGGCACACGGTCCAGCCCGCGGAAGGCGAGCAGCTTGGAAATGCGGCCGGTTTCAATCACGCTGCCGTCGCGGCGGATCGCATGGATCGGTGAGCCAACTTTAACCCGGCCAGTTTCAATGCGGCCTGTCAGGATACGACCAACGAAGTTGTCACGGTCCAGAAGGCTGATCAGCATGGAGAAAGGCTTGTCCACATTGCCGTCGGTTACCACTTTGGGTGCGGGCACATGCTCGATGATTTTCTCGAACAATGCGTTCAGGTTTTCGCGCGGACCGTCCAGATCATTGTCGCACCAGCCGTTACGGCCAGAAGCGTACATTACCGGGAAATCAAGCTGCTCGTCGTTGGCGTCCAGGTTCACGAACAAATCGAAACATTCGTCGGTGGCTTTGTCCGGGTCGCCGTCTGATTTATCAACCTTGTTAACAACAACAATCGGCTTCAGGCCAAGCGCCAGTGCCTTCATGGTCACAAACTTGGTTTGTGGCATGGGGCCTTCGGCAGCATCCACGAGCAATACAACACCGTCAACCATCGACAGAATGCGTTCCACTTCACCGCCAAAGTCGGCGTGGCCGGGGGTATCTACGATGTTAACCCGGGTGTCGCCCCACACAACGCTGGTGCATTTCGCCAGGATGGTGATGCCGCGCTCTTTTTCAAGATCGCCGCTGTCCATTGCGCGTTCTTCCATGCGTTGGTTGTCGCGTAGCATGCCAGATTGGCGGAACAGGTTATCCACCAGCGTGGTTTTGCCGTGGTCAACGTGGGCGATGATCGCGATGTTGCGAATGTCTTTGGTCATTGTATTGGCTTTCAGGTCTTGGCTTTAAGGTGTGGCCACCGGTGACAGAGCGCGTATCGCCCGGTCAATTAGTAAAACGGTCAAATGGCCAAAAACTCAAAAAGAGGCTTCGCGCGCCGCGCGCGTAAAAAAGCCCCTTCTTCTCAACTTGCGCGCCTTATAGGGGTGATTGTGGCCGCTGGCAAGCTGATAGCGGCATTGGCGCTGTTTTTTGTTTGTGGCTTAAGGCGTTTCCTCTAGAGTGTCATTTGAACACAGGGGGTGAGTATGAGCAAATATGAGATTGTGGATACAGTTAAAGCATCACTGATTGTGGTGCTGGATCACAGGGTTGGCCTTTTTAAGGCGGCGCTATGGCCAGCAGGGGCGATGGTTGCTGCTATTGGTATCTATTTTTTCACGTTGCTCCCGATTGCAGATGCTAGTCAAAATTTAAGACCCAGTCCTGACTTCGGACAGGTTGTCGGCATTATGTGGCCAATGTTTCTTGCCCTTTTACCGTTGCTGTTGGCTGTAATTGCATTCAGTTTTAATTGGCAGCGGTATCTTATGTCTTGTGATATTGGCGCAGGCGAGACGGCGGTTTCAACGCAAGCGCTTAGCATGATTGAGACGCGTGAATGGTGGCCTGACTTCTGGATGTATCTGTTCAAAAATATTCAGTTGTTCGCAGTGCTCATGGTACCTTACGTCGCTTTTATTTGGCTCTTTTTTGCCTCCTTGCCTGGCAACCCAAACTCTCCAGACGCGGTGGGATCGTTTGGGTCGTTATTCATGTACATTGGGCTTTATGGCATCGTGCTGATTTTGCTTTACCCATATGTGATGCGCGCCATGCTGGTGTTTCCAGCGATTGCTGCTGGTTTACCTGATCCTACTTTTCGTAACGCTTTCGACGTGAGCCGAGGCCTTGGCTGGTATATGGTTGGTGCATATCTCTTATCAGCTTTGGCGATGCAAGTTATCATGATGGCTGCCATGATTGCTCTAGCAATTGTCTCCGCAATTATCTTTGGGATTTTGTATGCCATTGGTGGGCAAATTTTTGCCGGATTGCTTGGCATCGTGTTTTTTCTTTTGTATCCAATTATGATATTTTCCATGATGGCAGTTTACGGCAGCGTTCCGGCATTTTCGTTAATGCAGATGATTCCGGATATGAACGATCGGTGGCACTATTTTCTGGACCGTCGGATTCTAGGTGACCGCGGAGCTGACAGCGATGGTAGCGGTGGGTCACCGCCGACGAGCTATGGCAGTAGAAAGCGACGCTAAGCCGGAACAATCGCAGTCACTGCTGGGTTTCCGCTTGGCGCATGTATCCGCAGTGCGCTGACAAATTGCTGCGCGACCGTCGGCCAGTCATAATGTTTTGCAAAGGCCTCGCAGTCATCGCGGTTAAGGGTAAGCGCGCGGTGGATGGCGCTCTCCAACGAGGTGTCCAGTGCAGCAATCTGCGCCTGCCAACCTGAGAATGGTCCGCAGCCATCTGGTCCCAATACATCAATCGGTCCTTGCACCGGATATGCCGCCACCGGCGTTCCGGCGGCTAACGCTTCGATCATGACCAGCCCGAAAGTGTCTGTTTTGGAGGGGAATACAAACACGTTTGCGTTGGCATAAAACTGTGCCAGGTCGTGGCCGAACTTCGCCCCCATGAAACAAACATCTGGATATTTGGCACTAAGCGTTTTCAGTGCAGGGCCGTCGCCGATAACAATTTTGGTGCCGGGCGTATTGCAGGACAAAAAGGCCTCAACATTTTTTTCAACTGACACGCGGCCTACATATAGCTGCAGCGGGCGCTTTAGGCCGCTGAGTTCCAGCATCGGCGCTGACGTTCCCAAGGGTCTGAAAAGCTCGGTATCGACACCGCGGGTCCAGGGCACAATGTTGGTAAAGCCTTTTTTCTGCAATAACGACCTGATAGTTTGTGTGGCGACCAGAACACCCGCGCTAGGTTTATGAAAGCGTCGAAAAATCGGGTAAAACCAGTTGGCAGAAAAAAGGGTGCGGGCAGCGATATATTCAGGAAAATCAGTGTGGTACGCGGTTGTAAAAGCAACCTTGTTTTTCCGGCACCAGCGTCGGGCAGACCAACCGAGCGGTCCTTCTGTGGCAATATGGACAGCGTCAAACTTGATGCCAGATAGCAGCTGCGCCGTTCTTTTCCGGGTATTGAGACTGAGACGAATTTCCGGATAGGTGGGGCAGGGTATGGTTTTGAACAGGCGCGGCGTCAGCATTGTAACTGCATGGCCAAGCCGCTCCAGCTCAAAGCGCAAATTATCCAAGGTTCTGACCACACCGTTTACCTGCGGGTGCCATGCATCGGTGACAAGACAGATTTTCAGGCCTGTTTTGGGCGCGGTGGGGTTGAGAGTGCTGCCATCCATCAGTATTCTGCCGCTACAGGAATAGGGGCGGGTGGTGCGCCATGTTTGTGTCGCTTTTTCTCGTTGGCATTGTTTCTCGCGCCGCGTGCGGCAATTTCGTCAGCCCAGCGCAGAATTTCGAACCGTCCATCAGTGTGTTCTACCAGCGCTGTGCAGCTTTCCACCCAGTCACCATCATTCATATATAGGGTGCCGTCGAAGTCACGGCATTCTGCATGGTGGATATGGCCGCAAATTACGCCGTCTACGCCCCGTCGCTTTGCCTCGAGGGCAACTGCTTCTTCGAATTTTCCGATATATTCAACCGCATTTTTGACCTTGTGTTTCAAATAGGCCGACAAAGACCAGTAATCATAGCCAAAGATATGCCTTAGCCTGTTGAATTGGGTGTTTAACCGGAGCACCAGTGAATAGGCCCGGTCGCCCACATGTGCCAGCCATTTGGCATATTTGACCACGCCGTCGAACTGATCGCCGTGCAAAACCCAGAAGCGTTGGCCAGTTGCCCCCTCAAAAACAAGCTCAGACTCCAGCGACACACCGGCCAGATCATGCCCTTCAAAGCCGCGAAGCCCTTCGTCGTGATTGCCAGGCACATAGGTTACTTTCACGCCGTGCTTGGCCATTTTCAGCACACGCCGGATCACATCATTGTGGGTGGTGTCCCAGTACCAGTTTCGTTTTAGTTGCCAGCCGTCGATGATGTCGCCGACCAGAAATAACTGTTCACAGCGAACAGTTTTAAGAAAGTCCAGCAATAGATCTACTCTTGCCGCCCGTGTGCCCAGGTGCGTATCCGAGATGAACACAGCGCGGTAGTTGTGCTTGTTGCTGTCGGAAATCTTGTGGTCTTCGCCAACATGGGAGTCGGCACGTATCACAGCCGAAATCACAGTGGCAACAACCTGTTTTTTTGACCCGGTGCGACTTTTGGCCGTTGGCGTTTGGTTGTTTTTTCGGAGCAATGTTGGAAACATACTGATGCGCCCATTTTTATTGGAGTCGAGTAGAACCTATCAGCGGATAGTTTTCAGGTTCATCAATCGAGCCATAAGTGGTTTTGCTGTTCCTAGCGTGCTGCATTTAGACACTTTTTAATTAAGTCACCTGTAATTTCCGGGCATTGCGTGACGGGCATATTGCGAACATGTGAATCTTTTATGAAACAATCGCTTAAGTCGATTCGCACACCTTTAAGCTGAAATTCAGCAATTTACCGGATCATTTGCCCAATAAAATCGAAAAAAAAATTTGTCACCGACGTTCGAAATAAAACTTTTAGATTCAATGGACTACAGCGACATCAAGCGTTTCTCAATTATTCGTTACGGGTGGTGCCCTTGGCAAAAGGGGTTGGGAGTTTTATCTTAGGTGTAGGCGAGCACTGCTCGCCGATGCCCTCCGTGGGCGTTTCCTCCC
>JAJFIU010000104.1 GCA_021774695.1 Alphaproteobacteria bacterium
GATTGCTGCAGCTGGCGTAGCCAGTGCACAAGATGCAAATACCTCCGCCATTGAGGAAATCATGGTCACAGCGACCAAGCGCTCGGAAAGCACACAGGATATTCCTGTCGCGGTACAAGCGCTTAGCTCGAGCGCCCTTCGGCAAACTGGTGTAGCAGTCTTTACGGACTATCTACTGCAATTGCCTGGTGTTTCCGCCGGCGGTGCCGGGCCCGGCCAAGGGACCATCTATATTCGTGGTTTGGCATCTACGACACCCAATTTGACAACTGCGGGTGTGGCGGGTCTTGCCCCTAATGTGGCGCTATATCTTGACGAACAGCCCGTAACACAAGTTGGGCGTAATCTGGATGTGTATGCAGCTGACCTCAACCGCATTGAGGTGTTGCCTGGGCCACAAGGCACGCTGTTTGGTGCAAGTTCTCAGGCTGGCACCATCCGTCTGATTACCAACAAACCTGACCTAAACGAGTTTTCAGCACGTGCTTCAGGTGGTGTTTCCTTCACCAAAAGCGGCGAAATGAGCGAAAAAGTCGAAGCAATGATCAACTATCCGATCGTTGAAGGTAAATTTGGTGTTCGCGGCGTGTTTTACGTTGATAACCAAGGTGGCTATATCGATAACGTCGCTGGGTCCATTACGGCTGCGGAAAGTGCACGCTTTGCTTCATCCATAGCGCGTCCAAACGGCACTCAAACATCTGATGGTTTCCAAGCTGGTGCTGATTTTTCAGGTGTGCGTTTTCTTGAGGCAAACAACAGTGAGCTTGTTGAGAAAGATTTCAACGATGCGTCCTACACAGGCTTCCGCGTTAGCTCTATGTATAACTTCAATGAAGACTGGTCATTAACTGCCAGCCACACCCGTCAGCGCATTGATAGCGAGGGCGTGTTCTTCTTCGACCCAGAGCTGGATGACCCTGATGAGCTTTCTGTGCAGCGCTATTCCCGCGATGAAATTGTTGATGATTTTGATAACACCGCCTGGACCCTTGAAGGCCGCGTCGGCGCGCTTGATATGGTCTATACAGGGGCATTCCTAAATCGGGACACCGCCCAGACCGTTGATTATACCGATTATCTTTTCGTCGGTCAGTATCTGCCCTACTATATCTGTGATGGCTCCGTCAGCTATCCGGGGGATGCTGCACCTTCTGGCACATGTCAGGCACCAAACCTGTTTGTTGCCTCCGAATCCGAAACCGAAGTCTTCACCCATGAACTTCGGTTCACTACACCGGCAGAGAACCGGGTGCGCGCAACTTTTGGCGGTTTTTACAGTAAACAGACATTGGTAGAGCGCAACGATTTCACCTATCCAGGTTCTCAGTTTGCTGAAAGTTTTACACCGGGTGTGTTTGGCTGGCCGCAAAATGGTCCACTGCCAGGTTCATCCGTTAGTGATCCAAATCCAAGGCCTGTTGGCGTGATTTTCTTCAATGATATCACCCGTACCGACAAACAAGTTGGGCTGTTCGGCGAAGTAACGTTCGACCTGGTCCCTGACAAATTGTCAGTAACCGGTGGTGCCCGCTGGCACGATGTTGATGTGCGACTGAAGGGCAGTGCCAACTCGTCCTTCTTCAACTTTGGCGGCGTGGACGTGAACGCATTCGGCACAAACCTTGATACCCAGTTTGACGGTACTCAGGTGATCAACGGTGTCGAAGTGCCACGCGGCGCAGAGGCAGAAGGTTTTGTGTTCAAGGGCAATGTTTCCTGGACACCGGATGAAAATACATTGCTGTATTTCACTTATTCCGAAGGGTTCCGTCCTGGATTGCCAAACCGTCCTGCGGGTGCTGGCGGGGGTGCCGTTCCGGCTGTGGTTCGCACCGATGAGGTGACCAATTATGAACTTGGCTGGAAGCTGGACTTGTTTGACAACAGTGTGCGCTTTAACGGGAACGCGTTTTATGTAGATATTAAAGATCTACAAACAACAATTTTTGATCCAACAGTTTCAAATCTGTTCTTCTCAGACAATGCAGCAAATGCGAAGATCAAAGGCATAGAGGCAAATGTTATCTGGGCACCAGCCAATGTCCCGGGGCTTCAAGTCATGGGGGCTTTCTCGTTGCTTGATACTGAAGTTACCGAACTGGTCGGTGCTAGTGTTGCCATTGCGCAGCCTGGTGAAGATTTGTCGTATGCACCGTCGTTCCAGACAAATTTGCGGGCACGTTACAATTGGTTCGCGGGTGATGATTTCGAGTTCCACCTTCAGCCAACGTTGGCATATTCAGCGTCGTCTTACAGTGATATTGTGTTGATCAACCGCGCGGAACAAGATGAATATCTGTTGCTTGGATTGTCATTTGGTGTACGCAAAGAAAATTGGTCGATTGAACTGTTTGGTGACAACCTGACCGACGAGCGGGCGCAATTGAATAACAACTTGGTTTTTGACCGCGAACGGATTGCAACTAACCGTCCTCGCACCATTGGTGTCCGGTTTTCAGTTGACTACTAAACACGTCTCGTAAGAGACTTGAAATTAATGAAAAAGGCATCGCAGTGATCGGTGCCTTTTTCAATTTAAAGGGGTTTAGCCTGTACTATGGATGATAAAGAAATTGCAGCGTTGATCCGTAGTGCACAGCGCCAGCTTTATGCTGGCGACGCCCAAGGTGCGCTTACCAGCGTTGAAAGTATTTTAAGTGCTCAGCCAAACACTGCGGAAGCTTTGTATGTTAAGGCCGTATGCCACCGGTACCTGAAGGATTTTGATCAAGCGCTCGCCACTCTAAGCCTGCTGAAAAACCTGGAACCCGAATTCGGCCGCGCCTACCAAGAGGAAGGGCACCTTCGGCTCGCACAAGCTAGGAAGCCAGAGGCTTTGGCACTATTTCAACTGGCGTGCACCGCTAACCCTGCGCTTGATGCAAGCTGGCGCGCGCAAGCGGGGTTGTTGACAGCGGCAGGCCGTAAGGCGGAGGCCGCACAGGCAAAAGCACAAGCAGACCGATTGGCGGCATTGCCGAGAGAGCTGCTGGCCGTCAGCAATTTCATTCATGAAGGAAAGCTTCTGCGGGCGGAAAATTTGTGCCGTAAATTTCTTCAAGCTAACCCTCACCATATAGAGGCGATGCGATTGCTGGCCGATATTGGCGCCCGATTGAGTTCACTGGAAGAGGCAGATTTTCTGCTGGAAAGCGCGCTTGAGTTTGAACCTGAGAATGTTCAGGTTCGATTGGACCATATCGCAGTCTTGCGCAAACGCCAAAAACACGACCACGCGCTTGCACAGGCAAAATATCTGCTTGATGCAGACCCAAGTAACCCTGTTTTTCAGTCGCACTATGCCGTTGAATGCTTGCAAGCGAATGACCTCCAAACGGCTTTGTTGATGTTTGACAAGGTGTTGGAAACGCTGCCGAAAGATGCAGCAACGCTTACGTCGAAGGGCCATGTTTTAAAAACAATTGGTGCCCAACAGGACGCCATTGAAAACTACCGCGCAGCCATTTCAGCAAACCCTGTTCACGGTGATGCTTACCATGCGCTGGCCAACCTGAAGACTTATGTTTTCCCGGCAAATGAACATGAAGCGATGCTGAATGCTGAGCAACAGCCTTACGTTAGCCTGGCAACGCGCGTTCAATTGTGTTTTGCGTTAGGGAAGTCATTTGATGATCAGGATGATTATGAAAGCGCATTTGAATTTTACAACCGCGGTAGTGAGTTGAAGCGGCACCAAAGCCGCTACGATGCCGACCAGATGGATGAAGAGTTTGCCGCGCAAAAATTCGTATGCACAGCTCCTCTATTTGAGCGTGCTGTTGATCACGGCTGCCCTGCGTCAGACCCTATATTCATTGTTGGGTTACCGCGAGCGGGTTCAACTCTGCTGGAACAAATTTTGGCGTCTCATAGTCAAGTGGATGGCACCCATGAACTGCCGAATATTATCGCGCTGTCGCACCGGTTGCGGGCCCATAAGAAAGTTGATGCGATTGACGGGTATCCAAATTGCCTGAATTCGCTTAATGCCGCTAAACTCAAGGAGTTCGGCGAGAAATACATCGAAGACACACGCATGCACCGCGGCGAGGCGGCTTACTTTATCGACAAGATGCCCAATAATTTTCGTCACATTGGCTTGATCCATATGATGTTGCCAAATGCCAAGATCATTGATGCCCGACGAAACCCAATGGATTGTTGTTTCAGTGGTTTCAAACAGCTATTTGCGGAGGGCCAGGAATTTACCTACGGCCTACCGCAAATTGGACGCTACTACCGGGGCTACACGGACTTGATGGACCATTGGCACCATGTTCTGCCGGGCCGAATTCTCAGTGTACGATACGAAGATGTGGTTTCTGACCTAGAGGGGCAAGTGCGGCGCATTCTTGAGTATTGTGATTTGCCATTTGAGGAAGCGTGCCTCAGTTTTCACCAAACGCAGCGCGCAGTTCGCACGGCCAGTTCAGAGCAGGTTCGCGAGAAAATCAATACCAAGGGATTGGAACAGTGGCGTCCTTACGAGCCTTGGCTCGATCCTTTGAAAGAGGTACTGGGATCCGTTGCTGAGCTTAAATGAAGCTAAGCCAGCTTGGTGCCGTTTTTTACGTTTTGATCTGGTACTGCCAAAACTACCTTGCCGTCGGCTTGCATAAAACCCGTCACCAGACATTCTGACATAATGGGGCCAATTTGCTTAGGGGCGAAATTCACAATAGCGAGCACTTGTTTGCCGATAAGGTCTTCAATGCTGTATAAATCTGTGACCTGGGCACTTGATTTCTTTACGCCAATCTCGGGGCCAAAATCTACGTGAAGGATGTAAGCTGGCTTACGGGCTTTGGGAAAACCTTCCGCAGATAAAACGGTGCCAACCCGCATATCAATACGCTGAAAATCATTCCATTCGATAAAATTGTCCATTGAAGGAAGGCCTACTTATGCTCTGGCAAGGTTTAGGAAGTGGATATGTTTGTTATATTGGCAAAGGATATCCTGAAGCAGTTCCTCTTGTGAAAAACCGTAAATATCATAATCCTGACTACCCTCAAGCAAATAGACTTCAGCCCTGTAAAAGCGCTGGTTCTCGTCGGTTGTTTTTTCCGAGGGTAAATAAGCAAAATCAGGCTTTAAAAGCCCGAGCATGTGCACAGAGTATAAAAAGTCAGTTTCATCACCGTGCAGGATGCGCAATTCGGTGCCTTTTTCAGTCACCTCAACTGTCACTTCATTGTCACCGAGGTCAATTTCTTCTGCGACTTTCTGAAGGGCTGGCCGCACCACTTCATCCATGAAAAGGGCCATCTGGCTTTTGTTGGGATATGACAAAAGCGCATTCAGGCGATGCTTCCAACTGGCGCCCTGACCATTAATAATAATATCCGGCGCTGATGCGGCACTTTGCGACTTTGCTGTTTCCATGCGCAAGCCCTTTAACAGGCCGATACAGGCAAAAATGATAACAAAAGTGAAGGGAAGCGCTGTTGCAATCGTTGCGCTTTGAAGCGCGCCGAGACCGCCGCCGATCATGAGCACAGCGGCCACAACCCCTTCAGTAACAGCCCAAAACACTCGCTGCCACACCGGTGGATTCAGATGCCCGCCAGATGTAATGGTATCAATGACCAAGGAACCGGAATCTGACGACGTGACAAAAAAGGTAATGATTAGAATTACTGTGGCAAAGGAAACAATGCCAGAAAAGGGTAGCGTTTCAAGGAATGCAAATATTCCCAAGGGCAGGTTGTTCTGAATGGTCTGCGCGATGCTTGGCCCTTCACCGGCAAGTTCATAGGCAAGTGCGCCGTTGCCGAATGCCGTCATCCAAATAAAGGTGAAAGCCGTGGGAACCAACAAAACCCCGACGATAAATTCTCTGATCGTCCGACCGCGCGAAATGCGTGCAATGAAGATACCCACAAACGGCGACCAACTGATCCACCAACCCCAGTAGAACAAGGTCCATTTGCCGAGCCACTCTTGATCACCGGAATAGGCATCCAGGCGAAAACTTCTTGAAACCATTGTTTCCAAATAGAGCCCTATATTCTCTACGAAACTGTTGAAAAACAATACGGTCGGGCCAAAAATGATGACAAATAGCAGCAAGAGCGCCGCCATAACCATGTTCAGTTCGGATAATTTTTTGATGCCTTTGTCGAGCCCTGAAACAACCGATGCAGTCGCAAATGCAGTAACCACAGCGATCAGGATCACTTGTGTTGTTGTTCCCTGGGGAATGTCAAAAAGGTGCGTTAACCCAGCGTTGATTTGTGAAACACCAAACCCCAAGGAGGTCGCCACGCCGAATAATGTTCCGACAACCGCCAGCACATCAACGGTGTGGCCAATTGGCCCATAAATACGAGCCCCAATTAAGGGGTATAAGGCTGAGCGGATGGTCAGAGGTAGATTGTGGCGAAAACTGAAATACGCCAGAATTAGGCCAACGATCGCGTAGACAGCCCAAGCATTTACACCCCAGGGAAAGAGGGTGAGGTGCATGTCCTGTTTTGCCGGGTCAGGCGATCGTGGTGCCGCAGCGGGCGGG
>JAJFIU010000105.1 GCA_021774695.1 Alphaproteobacteria bacterium
GTTGGCGCATAAATACCGCAGATGTGTCAGGGATAGCAGCCTGATCGGAAAAACGCAAAACAAGCTCCAGATTAAGCACATCCGCCTTAATGAAAGTTCCCGTTCCTGAAAGGCGACCAACACCAACATCTTGCGTGAAAGAAGCCAGCAAACGTCCATTTGCACAGCTAAAGCCCGCAACAGTGTCTGCAATAGTGTCTCGAAAATCCGCAAACATTATGGCGGGAATATCCGTTGTTATATTGGCTTTTGCCCCAACACATTGGCCGCGACTGTCCCATTCCACCTGCTGACCGGCAATTGTCACTGCACCTGAAACTGGCATTGCCCCCACACTGGTGTGCAGTTGGGCATAAAATTCGAAATCCTCCAGCAATAGCGTATCAGCCAAGGACACAACCCCAGAGCCATTGAGCCCTGTTTTCTGCAGCACGAACTGCCCCTTTGCTGCCCCCGAAAAAACCGACAACGGATTGATGGAAAACCTGACATTCCCCACGGCGCGTGACCGCCAATAAGCATCTTTAACAGTTATATTCCACAGCGTGCCTTCAAGCGCCGAATAGGTTAAAGCTGCCGGAAAATGCGCAAAACGAGGGGCAATCGCAGCCGGTGCAAAGGCCACAAGAAAGCCCACAAAAACCAGCAGACCAACGGTGATAAGATACCTTGCTTTCATCTCTGGGCACTATCCGAAAACTGTAGCTGAATACGCAAAGTACCGGGCACTGATGTTTTCTGGATCAATACGTTCTGAGGGCCAACGCTATGAATTTTTGACAGAGTATCGAGCCACAAAAACAATTGAGGGGACTGAATTTGCTCCGCCCATATGGTGAGTGTTCCATCTTCTGACGGCTGCAACCGGCTGATGGCAACTCCTGAGGCGCGGGCTGCGCTGGAAACCGCCACGCGCAAATTTACCGGTTGCTGGCTAGCCGTCTTGTTGTCGGCCTCAGCGACCACAGGCCGGATCTGGCTTGCATAGGAACGAACGGCTTGGAGTTGGGCATAGGCGCTAGTATACGCACGCTCACTTTCCGTGTGGTATGCCACAAGTGGACGAATGATCACAAAATAAACAATCGTGACCAGCAACAACATCCCCGCGCCAGAAACCAGCAGTTTCTCGCGCTCGGTTAATGTTTGCCAATATGTCTGTATCATGGCCTGCCCACCCTCAATTCGGCATTTACCCGGCCACTTTCCTGGCGGCTGCTGCCCTCGGTTACCCGCATCCCAGCCTGCACCAGAAACGCGTTAAAATTTGCAGTTTCCGCGAAGGACAGGAAAGAAACATTCAACAATAGTTCGCTGTCATTTTGAGCGTAACGCACACTTTCCAGCGACGCGGTAGGTTCAGCTTCGACAGCTTGAACAACAACCGCGACAAGGGCAAAAAATTCGCCGCCGTCTTTTTGTTGCTGCGCCAACGCCGCGCGGCGCAATTGGGCTTCAATATTGACAATCCGCGGCTCGTCCGGCAGCGCTGCCCGAAACAGACTTTCAGATTCCGCGTATAAATTTTCAGCTTTGCGATAATTTTCTGACGCACTGTAATAAGAAAGTGCTGCGAACAAAATTGCCGCAAACACCGTCAGATAGGAAGCCCTTTTCCACAACACCAACCCGGCTATCCAATTTGATTTTCGAGCATAATCGCCTTGCAGGAAATTACCGCCCAAATTTGCCGCCTGCGCTGCCAGTACCAGCCATTCTGTCGGAGTAATATTTTCGCCGACAATGGCTTCACCAGCTATCATCTCAACCATATTTTGTTCGCCGGAAAAACCACCACCGCCCGCCTGGCGAACAACATACCGATCACGCAATAATACGGCGCGGTAACCTTCTTCAGGCGGTTCAAGCAACACAAAATCCGGCATGACAAAATCCGGCTGGACGCCCAGTTGCGAAGCCTGGTCCAGAATTTTACTCAATGTCATTTTTTCAATAACGCAAACAGAACGGGACCCGCTTTCGGCGTTGTATTTACCCACCAGAGCAAACTGGTTTTTTTGCGCGCCTGTGGCGATTTTTTCTTCCATCAGACCAGGCAGTATTTTTAATAGCTTTGCGTCGTCCAGATCCGGCATCAACACCTGGTGCAGGGCGGCAAACCGGCCATCAATCACCATGACAACTGTTTTGTTTTGGCAAAGCGCTGCGAGATCGTTCTCGTGCACGGCCTCGTGCCACGCACTGCTTGCAGAAGAAAATACATTAACAGAAACAAATGTTTCCAAGCTTGCGGCTACCTCAACAACAACCAGATCGTTCATGGCAAAACTCCACGTTGATGCGAAACCAATCGGCCAACACCAGCCTCATCAACCTGAATGAGCGATGTCAAAAAAGTTGTGGCGTCGAAATGTTTAACGCGTATTTTGCTCAGAAAATACCGGGGCTTAACAGATGTTTGCTTTCGGATACTTTGATCAACGTCTCGTGCCGCCAAGGCTGGCTCCAGCCAAAAGTCAGAAAGGTTGTCGTATCCTTTTCCCGGACGCGACAGAATAAGCTCTACCGCGTCTTCAATCTTAAAATCGCCGCCTATAAGAGCAACCAAAAGCGGTGCCCGATCAACGGGCAGTGTGTTGATATTCATCACTGCGGGAGCTGTGGTATCGAGCGCGCAAATAAACGGCTTTAACACCGACACGGCGCTGTCATCGTAACCTCGAACCAAATATAATTCTGACACATCGGTAACCAGCGTATTGGCGGTTCTATATGGCCGGTCTCGCCCGCTATAATCATAGTCCTCAGCGCCCGAAGGCATTGGTCTGGCGTCACTGTCTATCCAATCTATCAGCGTGGCTGTCAGTTGTTCAGATTGCCGTTCATTAAAGCCGATAGTCATTAAAAGCCGCCGGTACTGTTGCGCGGCACTGGCGCGCACAGCGTAGGTGCCAATATCGCGCCGCTCCATCAGGCTGTTGATATTGAAACAATTGCTTGCGTCTGCAATCAAGCCGTCTATGCGCCCACCTTCTATTTCAAACGAAACCGGTCTTGGCTCATCCAGTTGCGCGCTGGAACCATATAGGCTTTCAGCCGCGACAACCGCCAGTTGTTCGCCGCCCAAGGCATAAAATCCAGCTTGATCAAACTGGCGTTGAGCACTTGACCTTTTAATTGAAAAACCAAGCGCTTCAAAGGTTACAACCGCACCAATTGCCATGACAGAGACAAGCAACAACACCGTAACCAATGCAGCACCGGTATCCCGTTTGAACTCCTGCAATGACAGCCGCTTTTTCATGTCGCTTTTCCAACAAGGAACATCATTTTAACACTGTCGCCGGACCCAAAGACAATATCGATCTCGGCAAGTCGTGGCAGCCTAGAACTGCTGGGCAATGTGCCCCAATCTTCGACCCACAGGCCGTCAGCACCGTAGCGTGCTGAAATGGACCGAACGCCGGGTAGTATATGCTGGTCAATGACTTCGGTCGTTGTGACAATGTCGGTCCGGTCATATAGGCGCCGATAAAGAGAGCCATCTAAAACAATATATTCAACCCGTTGAAGCGCCGACCTGTTACCGAACAGTTTGGCTGTCGGGCTGCCGCCCCTCACCAACCGCAACACAATGCCGCCGGACATGTGGGGCCCGCCTTCAAAGGCAACCATTGTGCCGCCGAATTCGTCGCGCACAGGCCGGTTAAAGGCAGCAAAGAAATCCGCTCGCATCAGTGCTCTGGCCCGGTCAAGCGATGCCAGTTGGCTGTCCGCTTCCTGAAGTCTTAGCTGGCTATTCTGGTAACCTGTAAGGATCGCCACCGCTGACGCGCTCACCAGCGCAAAAACAAAGGTGGCCACAAGCGTCTCGATCAAGGAGAAACCATCCGCTTTTTGGAAGCCTTTGATCATATCATTGGCCCTTCCTGAAACCGGTCAGGCGGGCCAGCTCGCCGGCGCTGCCGCCAGTCGTTACAGCCACGTCAACGATAAGCAAGCTGCCTCCCGGGGCTGGTCGCACGGTTTCGCGCCAGGTAAAGTCCATCCCCATCTGTCGGGCGGGCCCTGTTCGCGTTCCGGGAAGCGGCACGTCAGCCGACCCCAGCGCCAGGTTAAGTCGGTTTTCAGCAACGATAGACGCGAGGCTGCGCTGCTCCACCGCACTGGTCAATCCGATTGCCTGAGTTTGGCTTTCAAGCAACGTCACCGCAGCGAGCGAAAGAATGGCAACCGCCACCAGCAATTCGACAAGCGAAAAGCCGCTGTCTGAGCGTCGCAATAATTTCCGCCTGAGCTCAGCCATCACCAGAAACCCTGATTACACCAGAGGGTAGCGAAGAAATCGTCGCACGCTTTCCGCTTGCGGACAGAATTAGGGTAAATGACGGATGCTCCCCGGTTGGCAAAAACCAAATATGCGGATTTGCCACTTCATCAGAGAAATCAATATCTGTATTATTCACTGCCAGTTTCACCGGTCTGACCGTCACCCATGTTTGAATTTCAGACTTCAAAATCGTGTCTTCAATTGCCCAACCCTCCTCAGACAATCGCAGGATATCAAACCCTGATTGCGAAAACCTTGCCCCTAGTATTTGACCGGTCATCACACTGCGTCGAGATAAAGCAGTCATTGCCTTTTCGGTCCGCTCTGCTTTTTTCTGCAAAAACGAACTTCCGGCCGGAAATGTCAACGCCACAGCGCTTGTCATCAGTCCAATGATGACCACAACGACCATCATCTCGACAAGGGAAAAACCAGATTCTGATTTGAAGTCACGCATGAGCTATTTGCTGCCTACCAGTTGCCGATATCTGCATTCAGGCCGTCTCCGCCCAACCGCCCATCTGCGCCGTAAGAGAACACATCAAATCTGCCGTGTTCGCCGGGAAACAGATATTGATATTGGTTGCCCCAGGGGTCGGTCGGTAGTGATTTTATGTAGCCTTCTGATCGCACACTGGAGCCGCGCGGCGGCCGCAGCAATATGTTGATACTTTCTTCCAAGGTCGGGTACCGTCTGGTGTCCAACTTATAAAGTTCGAGCGCTGTTTCAATCAGCCGAACATCCGCGCGGGTTTTCTCAACCATCGCCCTGTCTTGGCTAGGCAGTACATTAACCACAACAATGGTTGTAAGCAGTCCTATAATCACAATAACGACCATCAATTCGATCAGTGAAAAGCCCGCTTCGCTGTGCATCCTCGCTTGGTATATTTTCTGCAGTTTTCTGAGTGATAAACGCATAATTTTTTCCTACATCAAGACAAGGCTGTTAAGCCTGAGAATTGGCAACATGATCGACAAAACAATTGCGCCGACAACCGCGCCCATAAAGATAACAATCATGGGTTCCAGAAGACTAAGCGCGGTTTTGGTAAACCCATCAAACTCGTTTTCAAGATAATCTGCCGCTTTGTGCATCATGGCACCCAATTGACCACTTCGTTCACCGGCTGCCGCCATATAGGCAAGCATCGGCGGCAGGCCCGAAACCTGCCGCAGGCTGTTGGCAACACCCGCACCTTCACTCACCTGCACGATGGCATCGGCCAGCTGTCTTTCAACAAACGTATTTTTCACGGTTTCTTTCGCCGCGATCAGCGCCTCAAGGGCCGGGCTTCCGCCCAGCACAAGCGTGCCAAACGAGCGCGCGAACCGGGCAGCATTCACCGAGCGAATAAGGCGACCAACAATCGGCAACTTCAGTAATTTGGCATGGATAAAATATTGGGTCGAAGGATATCGCATCATTGCCGAAAATCCGAACCCCGCAGCGAGCAGAAAGCCCGCAAGCACCAGCCCGTAACTTGTCAAAAATCCCGATGTCGCAACAACAATCTGCGTTAACAAGGGAAGCTCGCTACCGAAGCTTTCAAACTGAGCCACAACCTTAGGCACCACCAGGATCATCAGTGCCGTCACGACACTGATTGCAACCACCATAAGCACAGCCGGGTAAATCAATGCCGATTGGACTTTTGACCGCATTTCCTCTGTTTTCTCTCGGTTTTCAGCAACCCGGCCCAGAACAATTCCCAAAGACCCGGCAGCTTCACCGGCCGCTACCATTGCGCAGTATAAGGGATCAAATGTATTGCTTTCCTGTTCCATCGCACTTGATAGGCGCATACCCGCCATCACGTTGGCACGTACCCTGGTCAACACACTGCGAATCTCAACTTTTTCTGCCTGCTGCGCCAATGCTGCCAACACCTCTTCGACAGGAGCGGCTGCTTCAACCATAGTTGCCATTTGGCGTGTCACAAGCGCCAAGTCCTTTGAACCAATCCGCTGCTTTTTTGCCAAAAACGAGCCGAACAACGTACTACTGCCACCATTGGCCCCGCCAGCGGCAGTGGCTTTGATTTCGGTTGCGTACAGCTGGCGCACCACCAATGTTTTGCGGGCTTCTATTTCACCGTCGGCTGTGATGGTTCCCCGGCGGGTTTTACCCGACGCATCAATGGCGCTATAATCAAACGCCTGCATGGGTTGCTTCCTGTATCCGGGATACTCTGAGAATCTCTTCAATCGTGGTAACGCCGCAAAGCACAAGGGCACGACCATTTGACGCCAGCGTGTTGTACCCTCCAAATGCTGCTGCCTCCATGTCTTGCTCAGAGGCACCGTCTTGTATCATTCGGCGCAGGTCGGAATCGATAAGCGCAAGCTCATAAATACCGATCCGCCCGCGGTATCCTTTGCCGCCGCATTCAGTACAGCCAACCGGGGAGAAAAACGTTGCTTTTTCGTCATCGGCAACATCGAATCGGTCTCTCAGTTCGGCTGTGTTCCCTGCCGGTGTTTTACACTCATCACACAATTTTCTGACCAGCCGCTGGGCCAAAATACCTTTAACCGTCGACGCCAGCAAAAAAGGCTCCACACCCATATCGCGCAGGCGGGTTACGGCAGCCACTGCGCTATTTGTGTGAACGGTGGAAAGAACCAAGTGGCCCGTCAGGCTTGCCTGAATGGCCATTTCAGCGGTTTCCATATCGCGAATTTCGCCGACCATGACCACATCTGGATCCTGACGTAAAATAGCGCGCAGCCCCGACGCAAAGGTCATTCCAACTTTCGGGTTAACCTGGGTTTGACTAACACCGTCGAGCGCATACTCAACCGGGTCTTCCACCGTCATAATATTACGGCTCTGGTCGTTGAGCAGCCCAAGGCCCGCATAAAGGGTGGTTGTTTTGCCAGACCCCGTTGGCCCGGTGACCAAGATAATACCATTTGGTTCCGACAACAAAGAAAGCAACTTTTGGTGGCTATCTGTCCTCATGCCTAGGTCTTCCAACGACAAATGCGCCTGAGAGGCATCCAATAGCCGCAATACGACACGTTCGCCGTGCCGCGTGGGCAAAGTCGACACCCGTACATCGAACTCCCTGTTGCCCAACTTCAGGGATAGCCTGCCATCTTGCGGGATTCGTTTTTCCGCAATATCCAAACGCGCCATCACTTTAACACGAGAGACAATATAAGGCGCCATGCGCGGTGCAAGGCTGGCAACTTCAGTTAAAAGGCCATCGACGCGCAAACGAACCGAAAGCCGGTTTTCAAACGGCTCCAAATGCACATCCGAGGCGGAATTTTTCAAGGCTTCCGCAATCAGGCTGTTGATAAGACGAATAACCGGCGCGTCGTCTTCACTGGCCAGCAAGTCAGCCGCAGCTGGCATACCTTCAAGCGCCTGATCAAGACTTTCTGCTGGCATTTCATCGCCGATGCCACTATCGATCGCGTCCACCGCATGAAGTTCCGATAAGAGCGTATCAAACGCTGATTTGCCAATTTTTTCAATATTCAGACGTTTTCCGGCTGCCCGCCTGACTTCTGGCAACATAGTTACCATTGCATCGTCTCGCATGGCCACCCTTGCCACGTCACCGTCCACGTCAACAATAGCCAATCCGTAATCTCTGGCAAAAGTATAGCGAAGCAAATGTGCTGGCTTATCGATCAAAACGAGCCCCTACTTCTTTGTTGGAGGGACGGGGTTGCCGCCCATCACATCTTCAACCAGTTGATCAATTGTCAAACCGCCTGAGTTCACTTGAGATTGTTGGCCCCGAATATAGTCGAATTTTATAGCAGTAAGCGCCTGAGCGTCACGGGCATTCCTGACAATGGTGGGCCGCAGAAAAATCATCAGATTGGTTTTTGCCCGGCTTTTACGATCTGATCTGAACAGGCGACCCAACACCGGTATATCGCCCAGAAAGGGCACCTTATCGACCGAGGTTATCTCGTCTTCCTGAACAAGGCCGCCGAGCACGACAATATCGCCGCTCTGGATGCTAACGGTGGTTTCAATCTCGCGCTTATTGGTCACCAACTCGGTAAAGCTTGTGCTGACCGGTCCCGCTATTGAGGAAATTTCCTGCCGGATATGCAGCCTTATTTCGTCGCCGTCGTTTATTTGCGGTGTAACTTCCAGCTGGATGCCCACATCCTTGCGTTCTATTGTCCGAAAGGGGTTGGTATTGTTGGACCCAAGAGTTTCGCCGGTTGAAATGGGAATTTCCTGACCCGACAAAAACTTTGCTGGCTCGTTGTCCATCGTCATGATCGACGGCGTCGACAAAATATTGCTGCCTGTGTCCTTTTTAATGGCGTTCAAAACAACGCCGAATATCGTACCGCCGTCCGTCTGGCCCGCTGCGCCCAGCGCAAAGCCATTGAACCCCAGCAGCGAATCAACCGCCGCGGAACCGAACAGATCGCTCGCGCTGCTGGTATCGCTATCGTCGTCGGATGTTTGCAACGCGCCGGCAAGAGCCAACAAATTAGGGGCGGTGTTGGAATAGTTTGCCATCGTGAAAGGGATGGCGCTGTTGTCACCGCCGGCGAGTAGATATTGCACGCCCAGCTCTTTAGCAGCGCTGTCGGACACCTCAACCACGATAGCCTCAACCAGCACCTGTGCCCGGGCAACATCCAGCATATTGATCACATTAGCGATCCGTTGCTGCATCTCGCTCGACGCGTTAATGACAATGGCGTTTGCACCGGCATAGGCGGAGATCGAAACCTCACCGTTCACCGAAAGAGCATTGCCTGAGCCATCTTTGCGGGACAAAGACTTGGTCACCGTTTCCAGCATCGGCATCAGTTTTTCTGCATTGGCATGTTTCAGATAAATCACCCTCAAATCACCGCGCGACGCATTGTTTTTGTCCAGTTTTTTCAACACGGGCAGGATGGTTTCGATCAGTTCGAGCGGGCCTTTGAGAATTAGCGTATTGCTGGAATCCAGCGGCATGGCAGTCAGTGACTGCAGCACGTTATCATCAAAGCCTGGCTGCGCGGCGAGCTTGAGCGCAATATCAGCCATCTCGCCCGCTGATGTGTTTTCCAGCGCCAAGGTGCGAATGACCGAATGGTCCACATCCATGCTGGCAACAAGCTGGCCAATGCGCGCTAGATTATCGGCATAATCTGTCACAATCACCACTGGCATGCCCTTGCGGGCGAAAACACGGCCATTTTTAAACACAAAGGGTTTGGCTGCTGCCTGCACGGCCAGCGGGTCAGCGTATCTTAGTTTGAAAACCCGAGTGACCAGCGTATCACCGGTGCGTTCTTCGTTAACCGGCCCCGCGTCCTGCGCCGCAATTTCACCGGGTACAATTTTGAAGGCACCACTTGCAGTCGGCACCAGCGTGAAGCCATTGACTTTCAGCGCCGACAGAAAGGTTTGAAAAACACCTTCAACAGTCACCGCTTCCGAAGACACAACATTGATTTTGCCGCGCACTCTGGGATCTATGATGAACGTTCTGCCGGTTATGGCGGCGACATCATCAATGAAGGCGCGAATTTCAGCGTCGCGGTAATTCAGGATATTTCCGCCGTCTTGGGCCTGTACGCCGGGCCAGATTGCCAGCGGAATCGTCACCGAAACCATCAGATACATCGCTATTTTAAGAGGTATAGACCTACGCTTCATTTACCGATTTTCCTCAAGGTTAACAGTCAATTCGAGCATTTGGCCGCGTCGCTCTATTTCCAGTAACAAGGACATCGATACCGGCAAGGCGTCGCCGATTTCCTGCAACCGCTCAAATGACGATAGCGGTGACCCATTGGCCCGGATTAATATGTCGCCGCCCTGCAGACCAGCAGCGAGCAAGGGTGCAGGCACTGGCTCAGGCAGCCTAAAGCCAATGATACGGCGATCTCGGCGAACCGGCGTTAACGACAAGGTTGAGAAAACCAGTCCAATCTGCCCCGCGTTGTCTGCACCAGCTTGCCGGGGCGCCCGCTGTACAATCTGTGGTCCGGCCTGTTGTTTGACAGCAGGGCGCTCTTCCTCGGGTCGAAGATAAACCGCTTCCTTGTTACCCGCTCGTAATAGCTCAAGCCGGTCAGGAAAAACTGCTATCAACTGAACTCCGGTAGCTAACCTATCGCCTACCTGAACAAGCTTTTGCTCGCCGTCCTGCAATTTGATGATCGCACTGCCTGACCCGCCGGAGCCGGCGCGCAGCCCAAACACCTGAATGTTCAGCGTGCTTTCCGGCAAGGCGGTTCGCGCTTTATTTTCGGCGACCAAAGCGCTTCTGAAGAAAGGGTCGAAGGCGAGAAGGCGACTGGTATCATTGATTGCAGCCTCGCGCTGGCCGCTCCGCGTCAGTGGAAGACCCCGCGGCTCCGGCGTCGATACTTTGAAAGTGAAATCTGCCAACAAAACAGCAATTAGTCCAACCAAAATCAGCTCAGCAAACACTATGCCCGCACGCATACCGCGTGAAAGCACAGGCCGGGGCAATCCTCCCGCCGAACGATATTCATCGTTATTCATAAAGATGGTATGTCTCCATCAGCATCACCATTCGATTTATTTTCGGCTTCTTTTGAGCCGATGTATTTCGTCTGGATCAAAAGGCTTGTCGCAAAGGCAATAGGCCCATTTTTTACCACCTAAAATTTATACTGGAAGCCCAGTGAAACTGTGCGGCCCAGTTCGTATCCTTCGGTAATTATACCGTCCTGACTGAATTCTATTTCATCACCCAACAGGTTTTCGGCCTCCAGGCTCAGTTCGAGAATATTACCCGCCAGGTCAAACTCCTTGCTGTAAGCAACATTAAGCATAAGCGGTGGGCTTTCGAATTCATCTGGCGCTTCAAAAACACCCACGAGGGCGAGGCGACGGCCTGTGTAATTTAGAACAATGGCCAGATTTTCTCCGCGATCATAATCGCGCCAACCAACCTGTATGTTGGCCAGCCACTCTGATTGCCCCTGGAAAGAACGGACCGCGTTTGTCACAACGCCCAAGTCCGCTTCAGCGGTTCTTGTTTCACCGTCGATGTAGGAGCCATTTGCTTTAACAAACAATTCGCGCGTGCCAAACCAGTCCCAGCCAAACCATTCTTGCACAGGCAGGATTTTCTCAACCTCAACCTCAATACCCTTCAGCTCAGCTGATTGGCCGTTCACATAGGTGATCAAGCGCCCTTCGCCCAACGCCCGGCTGCTTTGCTCAATCGGGTTAGTGAAGTCCTTGTAGAAAGCACCGATTGTCAGGCTTTCACCGGACGCAAAATACCATTCGAAACGGGCGTCAAAATTGTTGATTTCAGCAATCCGCAGCAGGGGGTTACCCTGAACCGCAATATTGCGCTCATCGTCAACAAAGCGTGCGGTTGAAAGTTCGCGCAAATCTGGGCGGTTGACGGTTTGGCTAAAAGCGAGCCGTACCTGCATATTTTCAATGATTTCATAGGTCAACGTTGCCGATGGCAACCAAAATTCACCGCGCTGCGTGACCTGGATCGGATCCAGAGTAATCCGGTCTACCGTGTCAACCACTTGGGTGCTATCTTCATAACGAACACCAAATGCCACACGCATCTTTTCCGACACCTCGATGTCTGCACCCAGATACCCCTGCACATTTTCAAATGTGGCAGTGTAAAAGTCAGACGCATCAAAAATTTCAGTGAGTTCAACCTGACCCGGTCCAATATTTGCTGGGCCAAAGATGATTTCCGGTGCGAGCTGACGCAAGTCAGTTGTGACGCCGGCGGGCAGCTCAAAATTGTAGCGAACCAAACCGAAACTGCGATCTTTATCTATGTATGTGAAACCAGTCAAAATCTCAACGGGCAAGTCTGCCACATACATGGGCTGCACGAAATCAAGGCCAAACTCTTTGGTTTCTTCATCCAGGGCGTTGTAAATTGTTGTGTTGCCATCTGTCCGGGCAAGGATGAGATCCGTATTGAGTTGCGGGTTGAATTCATAAACAGTGTTGCGGCGGGAGGGCACATCCCGGTCAGACCGTGAAATATTGGCCCGCCATTTAACCTCGGTCTGCTGGAGCCTATCGCTGTCCCCAAACAAGTTTACCATATGATCGCCGCTAAGCTGGTTGGTCCAAACCTGACTTTCAATCCAATCGATGGTTGACCGGGTCCTGAGCGCATCTTCCTGTGCAAACAGGCCTTTTTCGATCAGTGATCGTTTGGTTGATTGGCGCAGCACCGTACCGGTATAAGAAATAGAATGATCACTGTTAAACTCGTAACCAACCGAAAACAGCCCGTTCAGCGAGATATCCAGATTGGTTTGGCGCATGCCGCAATCATCGACATCTTCATTCACAAATTCAGGAAACTCGCACACTTCTGCTGCGAAGTTGGACCTGATAACAGGCCCCGCATTTGATGTTGTCACCGTGCGGCGCACGCCGGTCCGGTTTCGTGTATTCACATCATAGTCAACCGCCGCGAAAAAACCGAACGCGCTTTCATCACCAACATCGAACCGGTTACCGATCACGAGATTAAGGCCCGCACCGGGATAGAGCGTTTCGCTGTCGATAGACCAAATATTCGGGATAGCCCGGCCTGCCGCCTGAAGTTCAGTCGGTGTTAAACTGGCCAGCGTAACATCCTGCAAAACTTCGTTCGGTATATTGCGGCGCGAGCCGCCAAATCCAAATATTTCACTGCTGGTGCCATCATAACTCAGGCCATTTTTGCCTGTGGCTTCTGAATTATATTTCCCGGAAATGCCGAACTCGAAAATAAATTCGTCTGGAACAGCTTTGGTGCGCAGATCAATAACGCCGCCGCCAAATTCTGCTGGATATTGCGGTGAATATGTCTTTTGTACCAACACAGACTCGATGATGCTAGTAGGAAACAGATCAAGCGGCACAACTTTACGCAGTGGCTCCGGGCTTGGAATACCAGAACCATTCAGCAAGGTGGAAGAATAACGACCGCCGAGGCCGCGAACATAGACATACTTTCCGCCAACCAGCGAAACACCCGGCAGTCGCTGAAGGCCTGCCGCAACATTGCTGTCGCCAGCAAGCGAGAAAGCTTCCGCATCCAGCACATTGGCGATCTCGGACGTGGCGCGTTTTTCGTCTGGAATGTAACGCCCAAGAACCGTGATTTCTTCCACGTCCTTGTTGGGTTGCGGCTCGTCTTGAGCAAAAACTCCCATCGGGGCCATAAGCACCGTTGAGGCCATAAGCAAATTTCGCAAAATATTCTGGTTCATTGTTAAATCGACCATAATTTGTATTTCTTTACTAATGCGCAGTGCTGCAGCGGAGCTTGTTGCCCAGTTGCAGCACCGTGATTGCTCGCTTATTGGTTCAACCAAACTGTCCAACCAAGGGTCCAGTCGCCCGCTGCATTTTCGACCGCACCGACATAGGTCGTTACATCGAAAAAGCTATCAAGCGCGTTAACATTGGTGGCTGTCACACTCGCTTCTGTTGCCCCGTTGATGTAGGTTTTGAAGCTTGCTGCGGTCGAAAGACCAGTCAGCGTGTCTGTCGCGACAACATTATTGGGCTGGTTGTTAAACCATGCTGCCAGGTCAAACACATTGCCGTCGTCTTTAAAGACCGTATTGCAGCTATCACTCAAGAGCGTCGATTCCATCGTCAGTGCACCGGTCAGCGTGGTTGCATCGGCACCGGATACGGCGAAGGTTGCGTCCTGGTCGATATCAAGGCAGGCGTCGCCAAAGTCCGCGACGACCACATTCCAGAGGTTACCGGCAGTTCCTTCGCGGAGAAGGATGCCGATGTCGCTCTCGCCGCCAGCTGCGGCTGATCCGAGGATGGTGGCATTGGCGATTTGCGGCTGTGCGCGTGGCAAGAAGTCATTACCGTCACCGAAGTTGTCCGCCTCAATGCCTTGGTCTGTTGCCGGTTGGTTCGGATTCTGGATAATAACCAGATGCTGAACCTTTCCGCGCCAGCCCTGTGTCCAGTCTAGGCTATCGTCGTCTGCTCCGGTGATCACAAGGTGTTTCGCCCGTGCTGTACCCCCGAAGAATTCGACTCCGTCATCAGCGCCGTTATGTACTTGCAAGAAGTCAATTTCGGTTCCCGAACCAACACCCTGGAAGGCAATACCGTTCAGTTCGTCGTCTGCGGTAATAGGGTTGCCGGCATATACGACCCGAGTATAGAAAATCTGGCCGCTGTCATCGGTGTCGTCGATACCGCCGTATAGACCGCTATCGCCTTCGCCTTCAGCTTCGCAGGTGCCTGCACCGTTACAAGTGTTAATAGTTGCCCGGCCATTGATTACGAGGCCGCCCCAAAGTGCCGTGTCAACATCAAGGTCTCGCGTGTCAGGGTCAGTGGCCGTAAAGGTTACCGGTGCGTCTACCGTTCCGTTTGAGTTCAGTTTGGAACCGCGAGAGATAACCAGGTAGGACGTCAAGTCTTCACCCATAACGGTTACACCCGGCTCGATGGTCAAAGCTGCTGCGTCACCGGCGGCAAGCGGGTTCGCCGCATCAGGGCCCATGTCGACACCAAACACAACCTTGCCGGATAGCTGGTAATCAAGACCAGAAACAAGACGAAGGTCGTTAGTATAGGTGCCCGCAAGCGTACATACCGTTCCGTCAGCATTTGCTGTTGTACCGCCTGGGCACTCTGGGTCCGGGTTCAGGCCGTATGTCCAGTTCAGGGTCCAGTTATCAGCCGACGCATCGCTTTTCACAGCGCCAGCATAATCGACGCTATCAAAGAAAGCGTTAACGGTGCTGACGTCTGTTGCAACAACAGCGTTTTCGGCCGAGCCGTTGATGAAATTGTTAGACAATGTGGTTGCACCAACAACATTGTTGGCTTGGCCCGTGAAATAGGCTTCCAGATCAAATACATTGCCGTCGTCTTTAAACACGGTGTTGCAATCGGTACCCAACAGTGTCGACTGGATGGTCAAGCCGCCACTCAGGTTCGTGGCACTGGTACCGGCATTGGTAAATGTTGCGTCCTGATCAATATCAAAACATGCATCCCCGAAGTCCGAAACGACTGCGTTCCAGATATTGGCACCCGTTCCTTCGCGCAGAAGAATACCAATATCGCTCTCACCGCCCTTGGACTGTGAACCGACAATGGTCAGGTTTGAAAGCTCAGGCATTGCCCGCGGTAGAAAATCGTTTCCGTCACCGAAGTTATCTGCCTCAATGCCTTGGTCAGATGCAGGCTGGGCGGGATTTTGGATAATAACAACAAATTGGCCTTTACCGCGCCATCCTTGTGTCCAGTCAAGGCTGTCGTCGTCTGCACCAGTAATAACAAGGTGCTTAACCTGCGCAGTACCACCGAAAAATTCTACACCGTCATCCGCGCCGTTGTGCACCTGGATGAAATCCAGTTCGGTTCCAGAGCCAACACCCTGGAAAGCAATACCATTCAGTTCGTCATCGGCGGTTATGGGGTTACCAGCATATTTAACCTGAACGTAGCGCATTGTGCCGCTCGAATCAGCGTCATCGTCGCCGCCGTAAAGGCCGCTGTCGCCCTCGCCTTCTGCTTCGCAGGTGCCAACCCCGTTACAGGTATTAAGGGAAGCCTGCCCGTTAACAACAAGGCCGCCCCACTCCGACGTAAACGGCTCCTCCAAAAGCGCGCCGCTGAAAGACGACGGCGCTGTCAGGCCAAGCTCGGTTGCCAAGTCCAGATCAAGGGCAGAGGTGAATACGATCGGGTTTGTGGCACTACCGGCTGCGTTAATTTCAGAGCCGCGGGAAACTACCAATACATCCGATGCTGTGGCGCCGTAGATTACAGTGCCGGGTTCAATATTCAAAACCGCGCTATCGCCAGCTGCGGCGCTACCATCTGCGCCGGTGTCAACACCAATCGCAACCTTGCCTGAAAGCTGGTAAATATTGTTTGCTGTCAAGGTAACATCGGACGTTATGGTTCCAGAAATACTACAATGGGTTTGCTCGCCGACCGTGACAGTCGAGGTGCCAGTGGGGCAGGTGCCCGCAGATGTATATTCGATGCCGCCGCGACCTATTTTGACCGCTGGGTCTGTTGTACCGCCACCACCGTCTCCGCCGCCGCCGCCGTCACCACCACCAGTTCCCGGGTTTGGTGCAACAGTGCCGGGTGATGCCAGTTCTGTGCTATCGTCTCCGCATGCTACAAGGGCCACAGAGGCCACCGCAGCCATTAAAATATTCTTGAATATCTGAAGGTTTGTCATCTTGTTCCCCGGCGCTAGTATCCGCCATCCCATTCATGGTTTTCGCATTGGGTATCGAGCGATAAAATTGTGCGCCTACCCATGGGTCAAGACATGTAAAGAGGAATTGTGACAGTTTAGTTTCGGAAGTATGACAGTTTCTATAACGGTAAAATTTTAGCGATTGGGTCTGGAAAAGCACTGTGTCTAGTCACTTTTCAGCCAGTTTTTCTATAAGAATAACCAGGTTAACCAGCCACCCAAACAGAGGAATGAGCCGAACGGTAACGGCTGGTTCATCTTGTCGGTGACAGATGTCTTTTTTGCGGCCAGGCCAATCCCCAACGCAAACACCAGCCCCAATACCGATGCAATCAACAACAGCGGCGGCAGAGATTGCCAGCCCAGCCAAAAACCCAGGCCCGCAAGCAGTTTCGCGTCACCAAACCCAATACCGTCGCGCCTCCGCAGCCGACGATAAAAATAATTTAACGTAGGAAACAACAGCAAACCAACGACGGCACCAATGAAGTGATGGGTCTGCCCGAAACGCGGATAGAGCCAAACTGAAACGGCGCCACCTACCAACAGTGTCAAAGTCAACAGGTTAGGTAGCCGAAAATAACGCAGGTCATATAAAGCCAGGGCCACAAGGTTGAGATATAAAAGCCCCGACAACAGAAGAGGCTGATCCGAAACAAAGGCAAGCCAGGCTGTTGCAGCAATGATCACCGCAGCAACCAGAAAAAACTGCTTGCTGGTCGGCCCCGCAAGGGCATTTTCATTGGTAGAAAAAAAGCTCACCTGATTGGCTGCTCCCGCGCAAGGGAAGTATAGACGTTCAACATCGAGCACCTATCGGTTTAATCATTGCGCCAAATATAACACCCCCCTCAAAAATAACAGCCCCAATATATACTGCGGCCTAACTATGGGCGGGCAAACACAAGAATTCAGAGACCAAAAAAAACACGCCTGTGAAGCGTGTTTTTTGTCCAAGCGATAACCGCTGCATGGATGCAATTTTTACTCGGCGGTGTTTAACCGTGTAAGCGCAAGTTTCGCAATCGTTTTTACCCGGCGGGGCTGACCAGACACTGTCAGGGCATAAGGATTCTGTTTCGAAGCCAAAATATCTTTATAAATGGCCACCGCCATATCGCGCCGTCCTGTCGAGCTATATACAAAGGCCAAGTTCAATTTGGCAAAAACTTCATCTTCCTTGGCAACATCAGATTTTAGTAAAGCAACTTCAGCTTTGCTCCAGTCACCTGTGCTCAGTTCATCAGTAGCATATTTATCCTGGCCGAACATCTCGACCAACAGTGGCTCCAATGCCTGATTAGCACTAGCCGCACCAAACGCTATTGACGACAAACCGGTCATCAATAAACCAGATGCGATCATTTTCATGTTTCCTGTAAAACTCATACTAAAACTCCTATGGCAAATCTTTCTATTATCAATATGTTTGTTACAATTATATGTAACATAGAAAATACATGCCTAACCAGTGCAATTTAACTGATTGAAAATATTGGCTAATATTTTTTTCTAACGCTTTGTAAAAATTTCCCCTTTTATCCCATAGAGTTAGCAAATTTTAAGCTGATTCGAATTCATACATGTGAAATTTTTATGACACCCCCATAAAAAGGCGGACAAAGCCGTTTTTGTCGCGTAGCAAGAGTTTTAAGACGCGCAGCACATATTTTTTTGAGGGTACAATGCAACAGATTGTGACCAGTTTTTTCCGTTTTGCGGCAAAGTCCTTGATGGCAGTTTCCATCTCTGTTCTGGCCCTATCGGCCGCAGCATCCGCGAAAACCCTAAATGTGCCGACAAAACACCTGGCAGCACCATCGGTTACCCATATTGACGTCTCTCCGTTCCTGCCTGAAAAAACCAATGAGGCTGCCCTCAACTTCGTTGCGCGCACCGGCATCACCAAAAGCTTGTCGTTGCTGATTTTGCAGGACGTGAAAAATCGCCACGAGATCAGAGATGCAATTTCACATTACGGTATGGACAAAGTGCAAGCGACCGTGGTCGAAGCCATCCAACAAACCCAAAAATATTATGCCCCCCAATGGAACCAGTTAATGGCGAGCATATACGTGGAACATTTCAACGCCCAGGAATTGGCGTCGATTTTGGCCAAGCGCGAAGCTTCGCCGTACTTCCCGCGCTTGCTTGATTTGCAAACCACGATCACCGACGCGGTGAATGCCCGCGGCAGCAAAATGGTAACGGAAGCACGTATTGACGTCCTGAGCCAAGTTGCAGACGCTCTGCCGGTCACCTCCCCGGCTAGTCTGGCCCATTAAATTTTATCTACACATCGGCAATTTTGGTAAAAACTGACCCAGCTTATTGATCGCCTTTTTCAGGTGGCTTTGGATTTTAATATTTGGCCAGGTGATCGCCGACAATATAACCCGCATAGGCCGCCAGCAGCCAAATCCAGCCATTACCAATGCTTACATATTTGGGCAGCGAGATAAACCAGGCGAACGCCAGCCCAATATTGGTGAAAGAATTGATGATAAATCCGATTATCAAATCAAAGCCCATGTTGTTGAACCACTCACCGGGCTTAAACTCTTCTGGAGAGTTTTAAACTTTTCAAGACGTTGTCCTCGTCGAATTTCCTCTTGTTCAAGATAAGAGAGTGCCTTCGCCAAGCGTTGCTCAGTGAACGTCGCATAGCTAGTATCAGATCGTTCGACAAAGGTTTTACGATCTTTGTCTTGAGATTGCGGATAGATAGCGGATGGGCGGCCGGGTCGGCAAGGCCTCAGGCACCGGGCATGTATCGATCACCCTGAAACACTCTCAAATTATCTGCCAGAACGACGTACTGTTTGCCAATCTGGGGCTGGCAGCGGGTCAGAACGAAGACGATGTGTTTGCGATCATCCTGAACTGAGGCACCCTGGCCCATTACAGAGTGCTGCACCCCGGTGCGGCACTCACTCCAGCGCGCTTCCGTCCTTCGAACCTGCCAGCGAATAAAATGATGTTGCGGGGATATGCCCGTGGCTCCGATCTGCCCTAATTCCCGGTAGTGACCCTGTTTTGCCGTGCCGCCAAACCAGCTGCATTCACCATACTCTCTGCAATCAGGCTTGCGCATCCCATTGGGTATAAGCCCTGGTCTTCGAATAACCCCCCTCTTGACCATGCTCCGCCGCGGCGAGTCGTATCACGCAGTCGTCAAGCGACCGCGAAAAGGTGCAACACACCTGACGCACTCCCTGCGGTACCGAAATATTAAGGTAAAACAAAGCGTTAGTGGTATGACGATGAAAGACCTCCGTATACCGGGGTAAACCGGTATACCGGCGACGAAAAAACACCAACAAAAAGAAGGGTCTACAAAGTAAACCGGTAAGACCGCCGGTATACTTTATAATCCGTTGAATTTACCTTGTCGTACCGGCCAGAGCTTGGCATTATTGGCCTGTTGTCCGAAGTAAACTGTGCGGTCCGTCAGGGAGCCGCCACATGCTCGTCAATCAATCCGCCAACATCCCACCTGCACTCCTCATCGACAGTGAAGGAATCGAAGAACTGGTCGCTTTTCAGGGCATGACCCTGTCTGCGAAGCCTCATAGGCATAGAGGTCCCGTCCATGGATACTGTGACCACCGGAATGCCAGTTCATGAAACCACCGGTCACTCTCGAGGATCTGCAGAGGGGTCGACTGATCGCCGCCAAACTCGTTGACCGATACGGCGAGACCTATCTGCCGGTTTTTGAGGAGATGCACCGACGCTGTGAGAAGCGGCTCAAACAGCGGACACGTAGGCAAGAGGGTATGGCTATGGCAAAGACTGTCCTGAGCACCAGTGGAAGCCTGAATGCCGGTAGCGGATCCAAACCTGCCAAGAAAGAAAAACTCGGCACAAGCTGCAAACTCAAGAGGACAGCAGCGCGGTCTTCTGAAGCCAGTGCTGCCTCTCCTTCAGATCGGGCCCAGCACCGTAGCGGGGGCGGGCCAGCGCATGACCCATCAGATCGGCCTGAACCCGCTCGGGCGCGCGCACAGCGATCAGCCGGTCCTGAAAACCATGGCGCAAGCTATAAAGACTTGCCCCTGTGGGCAGCGTCCCGTTCTCGCGAAAATACTTGTTGATAGCTGTTACCGCAGACGATGACTTACCGGCGTATCGATTGAACCCATCTGGAAACTCCTGACAAGCCATGAGCGCCGCCCCGACAAGCGGAATGTCCCGCTGGCTGGTGGGGGTTTTAAGCTCGCCGTATTGATTGGGCCTGATCTTCATGTGAGGAACATCGCCCTCAAGAACGATGTCTTCTCCGGTGCGGTTGATCACCTCTATTGGTCGCGCCCCTGTCTCGGCGCAGATATGGACGATGGCCCGGGCCTGATCGTTGAGACCACCCAGACACCCTGATCCCAGAAGTCGCTCAACTATCTCTTCGCGCGTCAGCGACGCGCGCTGACTTTGGACATTCTTCTTGAGTCGCAACCCCCGGAAAGGGTTGGTCAGATCGAGCGCATAGGCGTCCACTACGGT
>JAJFIU010000106.1 GCA_021774695.1 Alphaproteobacteria bacterium
CTCAACATTAACTCGTGCTGATTTAACCGAAGCAATTTACGAAGAAGTTGGCCTGTCCAGAAACGAGTCCGCTGATTTGGTGGAATCCGTTTTGGAAGAGGTTGCGTCTTGCTTGGTTAACGGTGAAAACGTCAAAGTTTCTTCCTTTGGTAGCTTTCTGGTTCGCCAGAAAAACGGCCGTATGGGCCGTAATCCCAAAACCGGCGAGGAAGTACCAATTGATCCGCGCCGCGTTCTCGTGTTCCGGCCTAGTCAGGTGATGAAAGACCGTATCAACGGCTAATCGTTAAGGTCTGTGTTTATGGAAATCAACGATAGTGATGGTCGCGTTCGGGGCAGTAAAGGCCGGGACGCTTTTCGCACCATATCGGAAGTTGCCGACGAGTTAGACCTGCCGCAGCATGTGCTAAGGTTTTGGGAAAGCAAATTCAATCAGATCAAACCACTGAAGCGCGGCGGCAACCGTCGCTATTATCGACCTGATGATGTTACTCTGCTTATTGCAATAAAAAAGCTCTTACATTCAGATGGTTACACCATAAAGGGTGTGCAGAAGTTGTTTAAGGCTCAAGGCCTAAAGGCAACTATAGAGCAAGTAGTCAGTGGCGGGTCACCGCAGGCAGATACTGAATCAACTACACCTTCTGTTGCACCGGCGTCAGACACAGCCCGCGTTAGTAGCGCCTTGACCCGGTTGAGAAACCTTCGATCCAAGCTCACCTGAATTCAGCGTACTCTAGGCGGGTTTCGTCCAGCTAGTGTATCTGTACCCAAACGCTCTGAAATAGATGTGTATTGCAAACTCATAAGGTATAGGAAAAAACGTATCAAAAAGCCAAATTGAGCATTGCCTGACAATAGGGCCGCAGCTATAGTGCGCCGCGCCAACCTTAACCAGAAATAGGGCCGGTGATTGCCGGGAAGTGGCGCAGTCTGGTAGCGCACTACACTGGGGGTGTAGGGGTCGCAGGTTCAAATCCTGTCTTCCCGACCAAATAAACGTCGTGTTCCAATGGAACGCGGCGTTTTTTCTTGTCTTGCTAGCAGGGTGTGAATTCTGAAAACAATTGGGCTGCTTCTGGGACCTCTGAAACAGGGACAAAGTCACAAACTTCTGCAAATTCAGTCCACATTTTTTGAACAGCCTCATTGCTATGCGCCAATTCTATAGCCTCTGCTGAACGCCAGCCAAACACTTCGATGATGTCCCCGTTAATCGCTCGAACAATGATTGGAAGTCTTTTGCTAACAAGTGCTTCAGCTTGCAGACGACTATGATGTGCATCAACCAATTTATTCAAGGCAATGCCGCAACCTGGCTTTGGCCGGTATGCAACGATAACTATACGTTCCATCATTTTCTCCATTTCTTGAATCGCTGTTGTTCTATCTTGTGAGCCCTTGGTTCTTGCGGTTTTATGGGATGACATTAGAATGCACGGACTGTTACATATAGCCTATTACCCTACTATTTGCAGGTGCAATTGCTTTGGAAGACATGATACTCACACTGGTTTATCTTATCGGCGCTGGACTGGTAGCCGGTTTTATGGCTGGATTGCTGGGCATTGGCGGTGGCATTGTCACCATTCCGGTTTTGTTTGTGCTATTTGAGAAAATCGGTACACCGTTGGAGTGGCGGATGCACGCTGCGATAGCCACTTCACTGGCAATAATTGTTGCGACGAACATCTCCAGTGCCTGGGCCCATCACAAAAAGGGCGGCGTGGACTGGGATACGGTAAAAAGCTGGTGGGCAACGGTTGCAATAGCGGCAGTATTAGGCAGCATGTTAGCTACCACCCTGAAAACTGCCGAACTGGTATATGTTTTTGCTACTCTGGCCGGCCTTTTAGCGCTCAAAATGCTGCTTCCATTTGAAAAATGGACTCTCGGTCCGACTTTGCCTTCCGGCATATTTAAATACTTGAATCCAGGAGTTATCGGTTTTTGCTCAGCGATGATGGGTATCGGCGGCGGCAGTTTTTCGGTGCCTTATATGACTGTCTACAGCGTGCCTATTCACCGAGCGGTTGGTACAGCCACCCTAATTGGGCTGGTAATCAGTATTGCTGGCGGCCTTGGCTATTTAGTTGGTGGCCTGAATATTCCTGGCCTTCCGGCGGGTTCTGTTGGTTTCATCCACTTACCTTATGCAGCTGGAATAGCAGTTGCTGCAGTGTTTACTGCTCCTTTAGGGGCAAAAGCGGCCCACAAGTTGCCGCGCGCGGTTCTGAGTATCCTTTTTGGTCTGTTTTTGATCGGCGCAACGGTGCGATTGGTCAATGCGGTCTAAGGCATTGCGAAACAGACAGTGTTTCTCTATTTTCACCTAGAATTTATTTTCCAACCGGGAGTACGGGCGTATGCCTGATAACCAGCTAAATTTTATTTCTGATTTTCCCGCTCCGGACGAGGCACAATGGCGCTCGCTGGTGGAAAAAACTCTCAATGGGAAGCCCTTTGAGAAAGCGATGCAGCACAAAACCCGGGATGATATTGTTGTCGAAGCTTTGGGAACCCAGAAATCGGTGATCCTAGACGGGCAGCCTATGCGCGCTCGTGGTGACTGGGTGATCACTTCCCTGAATTGGGGACCCAACGCAGACCAGATAAACAGAAATATTCTACTCGATCTGGAACGCGGTGCCTCCGCCGTTACGCTCCCGGTAACCGGCTGGCCAATGGGTGTTAGTCCGTCATATTTACCCGGAGCACTAGAGGGTGTTTATCTGGACATGGTTTCACTTACCCTGATTCTGGGCGAAGACTTTGAAGCGGGCGTGAATGCTTACGAAAAATTGGTTAAAAAACGTCGCTACAAAAAGGGCGTTCTGGCCGGATCACTTGGTGTTGACCCGATAGGCACGCTTGCAAACACTGGAAGGTTGGCAACTCCGTTAGAGAAGGTCGTTAACACTGGTGCCAAGATTGCGGCACGCTGGGCCAAGAGGCAACCAAAAGTTGCAACATTCAATGCAAACGGCACGACATTCAGTAACGCGGGTGCATCCGAGGCAACCGAAATTGCTGCTGCTGTGTCTGCGGCGCTTGTTTATATGCGCGCTATGGAGAAAGCAGGGCTTTCCCTAGCGGTCGCCGCAACGCAGATTCAATTTACCTTTTCGGCAACCGCAGAACTTTGGTTGACCATAGCCAAGTTTCGGGCGGCACGCCGGGTGTGGGCGAGTGTTCTGTCTGCCTGCGGCGTCGAGAATGTCCCGATGAAGATCAACGGCGTGTCAGCCTCTAATGCTGTTACCATGAGAGATCCATGGGTGAATATTCTGCGAGGTACCGCGGCCTGCTTTGGCGCGGCGATTGGTGGTGCAGACATTATCACGACCTTACCGCATGACCATTACCACGGTGATTGTGATGATTTTTCCCGGCGGATAGCCCGCAACACTCAGATTATTCTGATGGAGGAAAGCCATTTGGCGAGAGTGACTGACCCGGCTGCGGGTTCCTTTGCCATGGAAAAGTTAACGTACGATCTGACAGAAAAGTCCGCAAGCCTGTTAGCTAATCTGGAATCGACAGGTGGCATCGTGGCCAATTTGCGTTCCGGAGCACTGGCTGAGACAATTAACGAGACAGCGGCCAAACGCAACTGCCAGGTGCGCAGGCGGGAAATTAGCATCACTGGTGTTTCCGAGTTCCCAAATATTCACGAGGAACGATTAGACGGCGAAGGGAACATATACTCGGTCAATCCCGCAGACTTCCCACCAGCAGGCGAAGAGATTGCGCCCTTATACTTGAGCAGGCTGGCAAGCGAGTTCGAAGATCTGCGGGATGAAAGTGATGATTTACTTGATGAAAAGGGGGCGTGTCCGAAAATTGCTTTAATCAATTTGGGTGCGGCTGCTGATTATACTGCGCGCGCCGCTTTTTCAAAAAACTTCTTTGAGGCTGGCGGAATCGAGGCGGTTGCTTGTCCGGGAGCGCAGTCTATCGAAGATGTAGTCGTTGCCTACCGCGCTTCTGGGGCGAGCCTTGCAGTAATTTGTGGCACCGATGAAGGCTACAATGAAATGGTAACCGAGTTGGCAGGGGCATTGAAGGAAGCTGAATGTGACCGTCTTTATCTAGCTGGAAAGCCCGAAAATTTCAGCAAAATGGAAACAGCGGGTATCGACGAATGCATATATAAAGGCTGCGATGTAATTGACGCGCTAAAGCGCGCCTATAGTGCGCTGAAGCACAATGGTAACAGGGGCGTGTCATGAGCAAAATTCCTGACTTTTCCAATTTTTCAGTGAAACCCGTTGCTCCAGTTAATGCCGCGGAATTGCCTGAGCCATGGCTCGCGCCTGAGGGAATTGAAATTAAATCATCCTATGCTTCTGAGGATACCGCAGGCTTGGAATTTATCGCAGGCATGCCGGGCATTGCACCGTTCCTGCGAGGCCCATACCCGACAATGTATGTAACTCGGCCTTGGACTATTCGACAGTATGCTGGATTTTCAACCGCTGAGGACTCGAATGCTTTTTATCGCCGCAACCTAGAGGCAGGGCAAAAAGGGCTTTCGATCGCGTTTGATCTGGCAACGCACCGGGGTTATGACAGTGATCACCCGAGGGTTTTGGGCGATGTGGGCATGGCAGGCGTCGCCATCGACAGCATCTACGACATGCGTACTTTGTTCGATGGCATTCCGCTGGACCAGATGTCCGTTTCAATGACCATGAACGGTGCGGTGCTGCCAATTTTGGCTCTGTATATTGTCGCTGCTGAAGAGCAGGGCGTGAGCCCAGAAAAGCTATCAGGCACCATTCAGAATGATATTCTAAAAGAATTTATGGTGCGAAACACCTATATATATCCGCCCAAACCGTCGATGCGGATCATATCTGACATTTTTGCCTACACCTCGAAAAACATGCCGAAATATAACAGCATTTCGATCTCCGGTTATCATATGCAGGAGGCTGGCGCGACCGCAGACCTTGAGCTCGCCTACACGCTCGCGGACGGTATCGAATATTTGCGGGCGGGCGTTGACGCAGGCATGGACGTGGATACCTTCGCGCCGCGCCTCAGTTTCTTTTGGGCCACCGGCATGAATTATTTCATGGAAGTGGCAAAAATGCGGGCAGGGCGCTTGCTGTGGGCAAACTTGGTAAACCAGTTCAATCCGAAATCGGAAAAATCATTATCACTGCGCACGCACTGCCAGACCTCTGGCTGGTCGCTCACAGCGCAGGATGTATACAACAACATTACACGCACATGTATAGAGGCCATGGCGGCTGTACACGGCCATACTCAGTCTCTACACACAAATGCGCTGGATGAGGCGTTGGCGCTGCCAACTGATTTTTCGGCCCGGATTGCACGCAATACCCAGCTTTTCATCCAGCAGGAAACCGGCTCTACCAATATAATTGACCCGTGGGGCGGGAGTTATTATGTGGAACGGTTGACCGCTGAATTGGCAGCTAAGGCATGGGACCATATCCAGGAAGTGGAAGCCGAAGGCGGCATGGCCAAGGCGATCGAAGCCGGCATACCAAAACTGCGCATCGAGGACGCTGCAGCGCGCACCCAGGCGCGAATTGACAGTGGGCGGCAAACCGTTGTCGGCGTTAACAAATATCAGCTTGACGAAACCGAGGAAATTGACGTTTTGCGGGTCGACAACAGCGCGGTACGAAGGTCTCAGTTGGAAAAACTAACAAGGCTTCGGGCAGAACGAAATGACGGTGAGGTTAAGGCAACACTTGATGCGTTGACCAAAGCCGCCGATACTGGCACTGGAAACTTGCTCGAGCTTGCTGTTAATGCGGGTAGGGCGAAGGCCACTGTGGGCGAAATTTCGTTGGCACTAGAGAAAATTTATGGCCGCCACAAGGCTGAGATCAAAGCAGTAACAGGGGTTTATAGAAACGAAGTGGGCAAGTCTGACCAAATAGACAAAGTACTGGAGATGGTGGCGTCGTTTGAAGAGAAGGACGGCAGGCGCCCGCGTATACTGATTGCAAAAATGGGTCAGGACGGCCACGACCGCGGCCAAAAAGTAGTTGCCTCAGCGTATGCTGACTTGGGTTTTGATGTTGATATTGGTCCTCTGTTTCAAACGCCTGAAGAAGTTGCGCGCCAAGGCGTCGAAAATGATGTGCACGTTATCGGGGCGTCCTCGCTTGCGGCAGGCCATCTTAGTCTGGTGCCAGAACTGAAAGCTGAGCTGAAGAAAATTGGCCGCGGTGACATTATGGTAATTGCGGGCGGGGTTATTCCGGCGCAGGACTATGAAGCCCTATATGCGGCGGGTGCTGAAGCTATATTCCCGCCCGGTACCGTGATAACCGACGCTGCCATTGAATTGATCGAAAAACTCAATGGCCGGCTGGGCTATACCTGAAATGGTTAAACCAAGCACGCCCAGTATCGATGCTTTATTTGACGGTGTGCGCAGCAGCGACCGCGCCATGATCGGTCGGGCAATCACACTGGTCGAAAGCCGAAATCCGGAACATCAGGCACGGGCGCAAGAGTTGCTACACTGCTTGTTGCCGTTTGCTGGACAAAGCCAGCGTGTGGGCATTTCAGGTGTGCCTGGCGTGGGCAAGTCTACTTTCATCGAAAACCTTGGGACTATGCTGACTGGCAGCGGCCAAAAGGTCGCCGTGTTGGCTGTGGACCCTTCCAGCGGCAGGACAGGCGGCTCGATACTTGGTGATAAAACCCGTATGGACAGTCTTTCAGCTGACTTGAACGCCTTTATCCGCCCGAGCCCGAGCGCTGGTGTACTCGGTGGAGTCGCCCGGGCCACACGCGAAACCATCGTTGTTCTCGAGGCCGCTGGTTTTGATACTGTGCTGGTGGAGACCGTTGGTACGGGCCAGTCTGAGACCATGGTAGCAGACATGGTTGACTTTTTTCTTGTCTTGATGTTGCCGGGTGCTGGTGACGAATTGCAGGGTATTAAAAAGGGTATTCTTGAACTCGCTGATATGGTTGCTGTCAACAAAGCCGACGTTTTTGAACAAAAACTAAAACAGGCGGTAAACGGTTATAAATCGGCGCTTCATATCATGAGCGATGCCAGCCCCAATTGGCATCCACCTGTTGTCACCTGCGCTGGGCTAACCGGGCAAGGAGTAAAGGAACTTTGGGATCGGATTGAGAAACATCGGCGGCTGATGACTGAAAACGGTGAGCGCGCAACCCGACGCGAAAATCAGCGCCTAACCTGGCTTGCGACCCACTTACAGGATAGGTTGATGGACGAGTTTTACAGCGACACCGCAGTAAAAGCTGCTCTTGAAGATGTTCGTGCCGACCTTCGCGGCGGTTCAACAACTGTGTCGACAGGTGTGACGCGTTTGCTGAAAGCATTTCACGAAAGCAAGAGAGATTAGTTTTCAACCCGCCCGCGTGACGCCTCAATCAATTTAGCGCTATCATAGCCAATGCCGTCCTTGAACACTGTGATTACCTTTGTGATGTCGCTGATATCAATATCTGGTTTGCCATCTATGATGATCAGGTCCGCATTTTTACCTACTCCCACTGTACCAATAGCCGCCTCACGCCCCATAGAAATAGCCCCGTTTAATGTGGAAATTTTAATGGCTTCAAGCGGTGTGAAACCAGCTTCCACCAATAACGTAAGCAGTTCATGATTTGCAAAGCCCGCTACGGTACCGCCAATTCCTGTTGTATCAGAACCAGTGACAATCAAACCACCTTTGTCGGCAAAGGCTTTCTCCCACGCCATTTCCTTGCGGACCGCGCGCTCCCAGATATCACTGTCGAGTGCGCGAGCATAGCCACGTGCATGGTTACCCAGATAATGCGCCTTCGCGCCGTGGCCCAATGTCTCGATGGCCGCAGGGTTAGGAGGATTAACAGTTGCGGATATGCGGGCAAGAACTGCCAATGTGGATGTTATGGCCGTATTATTTGCGATTAATTTATCCATCAGCTCCTGAACTTCAGGACTATCGAGCTCGAGTTCCATAAACCGAGCTAGTGGAAAGCCGCTACATTTGTCCTTTTCACGTCCAACAACAAAATCCGTCGCCAGCAGAAAACCGTGTTCCAGATTGTCTATTCCTAGGTCTGAGGCTTCGCCGTAGGTAACAGAGCATAAGTGTCCCGCCACTTTAAGGCCGCGCGCGTGGGCTTGTTCGATTGCCGCACCCAGAACCTCATTAGTAACATTCATGTAAGCCTTGAAAGATGTCATGCCCTGATCAGCCCAATAATTCACAAAGGTGCGGGCTTCTTCTACGCTCTCAATTTCGGGAGCCTGCAGAAACTGCGCGGGCGCGCCTTCCACAAACGGAGCAGTGGTGTCAAAATTGGGACCAACCAGCCTACCCGTCGCTATATATTGTTTAACTTTCAAGTCGGTGTAGGGCTCAAAACTGCCCGCTGTTCTGGCGGTTGTTACTCCGGCAGCAAGATAAAGGCGCGGGAAAACAACCGGTTGTGTACTTTGGATAAACCAATCGGGGTCGCTGGCGTTGTAAAACATGTGTTCGTGCAACATAACAAAGCCGGGCAGAACCGTTTTCCCTGCAAGGTCGATGAGTTGGGCGTTTTCGGGAACCGCAAGGGTTCCAGTGGGTGCGATTGCAATTATTTTTCCGCCACGCAACAAAATGGACTGGTTTTCTAACGCCGCTGTG
>JAJFIU010000107.1 GCA_021774695.1 Alphaproteobacteria bacterium
GCTGATACGTAGCGATTAAATTCTCGACGATTTTTTGCGCTCCAAACCGAACAGGATCGACGCAGGGCAACCCCAGTTGCCGGGACAATTTATCCAAATAATCTGTGGCGTCGCCCTCCGACAGCGCAGCCGTATTAATACTGGCTCCAACACAGCGAATGGATGGGTTTGTAAGCCCTCCAATGGCAACTGTTCGTTCAATAACGTCTTCAAATGTTGGCAACGCATACTCGGGCCAACCTTCGATGTGAGTGCGGCCCGCCTCGTGGCACACGACAAATGCATCGGGCTGCGATCCGGTCAACAACCCAAAGCTAACGGCGCCGTATCCGGGGTGGAAAATGCCGCCTTGGCCTTCGATAACATCCCAGTGGTCTTCGGTATTGTCGGGGGACAAAAGTTCGGCAGCACCAGACACGAAATCCGAAACAACAGCATCAATGGGTATGCCTTTGCCGGCAATCATAATGCCTGTCTGGCCGCTGGCCCGAAAATCGGCGTTTAATCCGGCTGCCTTCATGTCTCGTTCCAGCGCTAGAGCGCTATATTTTTTACCAACGGCACAGTCGGTGCCAACCATTAAAATCCGTTTTCCTGTGCGTTTCTTGCCGGTTCCAACAGGTAGGTTTTCAGGGGGAATGCGCACATCAACCAGCGCAGCGCCAGACCCGTTTGCGGCTGCCCGAAGCCTTGGGTTGTCGCTCAAGCGTGTGTGAACGCCGCCAACAATGTCGATGCCCAATCTTGCCGCTTGCTCGAGTGTGTCAATCCAGCTCTCTGGAATTGCGCCGCCGACAGCGGCAGTGCCGATAATCAGCGATCCAATGCCTTCATCTGCAGCTTGCTGCAGGCTCATGTGGGGCAGGCCTAAATCAACGGTGCCACCATTCAATCTAATCTGCCCTTTGCAGTTTTCTCGGCGCCATTCAACCATGCCAAGACCGGTTTTTGCGTATGTCTGCTCGGTCGACGCGCCAGTGAAGATCAAATAGGGAGCTCGAATTTCAATTGTCTTCATAACTTGGTCCTAGTTTGGAATATTTTGGGTTGCGTAGTGGGCAATAATGAAGCCGCTTGATGCAATAGAGACGGTCCAGTGCTGCATAATACGCATTTTTTATTGTTATCGGTCATTGGGCTACCTTGTTGTTTATGATTTTCCACAAACCGATTGTTAATAGTGGCAACACAAGAACTGTGATAAAGGCCAGGGTCAATATGCCGTATCCACTAGCAATTAAATTCACGATGCCAAATGCCTGACCCGCATAGATGGCGATTGCCAGGAAAGTGATTGCAACGATCGGACGCGCGATGCGCGGCATGACCTTCTTGCGCTCGATGAACGATGTTTCAATTCGTTGATTGACCGCATGCAGCATCGCAGCACCAGTCTCCACAAAGGTGCCAAATATCACTACCTGGAAAACCAACTCCAGCCACCTGATATCAAGAGCGGACATCAGGAAACTTGCAGGAACAGGCTGTGCACCGATTTCGGAATATTTGCCCATCATGGCGACAAAAAACAACATGGCGGGGATGACAGCGATCGCTCCTGCGATCAGGCCTGCGCCAATGGTTTCACGTCGCCTTTTATGCTCGGTGATTGCAAATAAAATAGCGGGCACTACTGCCAGGTTATACCCTGAGTAAAGAATGCCGCTTGATATCCAGCCTTCGCCGAGCGAGGCCTGATTATAGGTTTCGCTGATATCGCCGCCGAGCGCCTTGTAGGCCAGCACGAACAGGATAATATAAACCGCGTACAATAGAATAGACCAGCCAGCTAAAACACGTTTGATGAGCTGCGAACCGTTGAAGGTTAGGATGCCGATCAAGGCCATCAATGCCAGCGTTCCCATAATTGGGGGTAGACCAAATGTTGCGCCTGTGAGTTCGCCAGCTGCTGCGCCGATAACGGCAAGCACCAACAACAATTGAATGAAGTAGATAATTTCGAACAGAAACCAGCCTCGCCCCAACAGGGCTTGGCAAAATCTGCGATAGTCATATGTTTTACATATTCTTGCGAACTCGAAGCTCAGCGCCAGTACCAGCCCAAAAATTGTGCCAGAAACCAGCAGCCCCAGCAGGCCGCCAATAGGGCCCGCCGCATAGAAGAACTCGATGAGTTCGCGCCCAGTAGCATAGCCGCCACCAATAACGACGGACTGAAAAATAAACCCGGGTAAAATATATATTTTAAAAAAGTTGATCGTCAGTCCTTCTCTAAAGTTTATCAGCAGTCTTTGCTAAAAATTGAGCCACTAGTTTACCCGGTTCCGTATTGGTTTACCTGGCATTACGCCTGTATCCAGTGTGCCATTCTCGACAAGTACAACGCCGTTGACAATTACATGCTGTATGCCAGATGAGGTTTGCGCGGGTTCGGCGTATGTCGCATTGTCGGCCACGGTATTCAGGTCAAAAATGACAATGTCTGCGTCAGCGCCGGCCTGTATGCGGCCTTTCTTTTTCATCTGCGGCACCGAAGATTGCAGAATTTTTGCCGGCCCGTAACTTAGGCGCTCAACGGCATCCAATAGTGTGACTGAATTGGTTTCCCTGACGTAATGACGAAGAAAACGGGCGTATGTTCCCGCGCCTCTTGGGTGGGACCAGGCATTGGCGGGCACAGGCCATGTTTCTTTTGCAATGCGCTGTCCGTCAATGGACCAAGTGCCGCCGTCCGAACCAATCACGCCGCCGGGCATCAAAATTGACATATCCAGCTTCGCTTTATCCGAAGGCTTTTCCACGTCAAGAAAATGGATAATTGTTTCTGTTCCGGGCTTTTCTTTTTGCAGGTATGCGAATTCTTCTTCGGTCAACCGCTTGCCGTTGACATCAAAATTATGTGCGGTCATGCCGCCAGTTCTTTCTCGCCAATTTGGCCCGTGGAACATTGCCGCTCCAATGCCGGTGGAACCGGCGCCGTAAGGGTAAGCCTCGGTGGTTATTGCTACACCGCGTTGCTGTGCCCCTTCAATCATCGGCTTGATGAGATCAATATCCCGCAGGCTCATGGAGTTCAGATGCACGATATGCGCGCGGGCGCCGGTGCTGGCGGCAACAGAAATAATCTCGGCCATTCCCTCAAACGAGCTGTCCGGTTCCAACATTGATAGGAACCGCGCGTGGGTGAAGGTTGGCATATTCCGTTTGGCCGCAAGATTGGTCATTTCGTAATATTCTTTACGTCCGGTTCCGGGGGCGTAACCCAGCAAAAAACCTACGCCGATGCCGCCTTGGTCCAACCCTTCAGAAACCAGATCGGCGATGCCGCCCAATTGTTCGTCTGTAGAAACGGCATTTTGCCATGTTGGGTCTTTAAAATTATCGAAAAACCAGTCAAGCGCATGGCTTGGTTTTGTGTTCAGGTGTGTGGCGATGCGGGCTGATGCCCAGTTGACCGAAGCACCGTAATTGATCGGGCGACCCTCACGACCTAGGTCTGCGTAGTAAGCAGATACTGGGAGAACGCCAGCTTCCAGCTCTAACCCGGTAGTTACGCCGTCCATTGCTTGCATGCGTGCTGCGGGAATTGTTTGGCCGTGGGCGTGCATGTCGATGAAGCCGGGGCTTACCACAAGACCGGTTGCATCGATGGTTTTGGTGGCTCGGATGGCCTCAAGGGTGACGACCATGATACTATTGCCAGTGATGCCGACATTGCGTCGCTCGTCCAGCCCGGTTTCCGGGTCGATTACGCGCCCGCCAATGATTGCTATGTCGTAATCATCCGCCGCCAGAGCCGCGTTTACCACCTGAGGCGCGGTAAAAACACCGATCAAAAGGGTTATTTTGAATAAGAGTTGGCCAAATTTTTTCATCATTGGTTCCCACCATTGAGTGTTTTTCCCTGCATGCCGCTAGGGGCATATCTATAGAAAGCAAATCCGCGTCGTCGGCAGCGTGTACTGCCAGCTTTGTCTTTGAATACTCGGCTACAATAAGAAGGCTAAACAGCGATGCCATTATCAGCTGCCGCTTTCTAACCCCTGATAACCGAACCATTTTGACATCGGGTATCGGACTTGTAGTTTTCCTTTTCGCCACACGCGGCCTCCATGTCGCGTCAGATGTATCGTAGATACTTAAATCCAAACGAAACCTGACGTTTGGGCAATCAGTAACGCATAGTTATTCTAAAAACAATAATAAATCAGCCATAATAAGCAATAAAGCAGAATAAATGTGCGTTAGTTGACCCTAAAACTGTGGATAGCCGGTCGCTTTACTTGCTCTTCGCTTATGGCAGGGCAGGTTGCGGGCGCACTAGGCGAGGGGGAATCGGGAAATATTTTTACTGGCTGGTGAAATTTGGTAAAAAGTGGGGCTGAGCCGGCGACGGCCATTTCTATACTTTGAGGTCCTGGGTATAAAATTGTGGGTGAGAGAAAATTGTGTTCAGGATCCTCTCCTCTGTTTGTGCAATCATATCATGAATAACGGCGCTGATCCGACCAGGTTCTTCGCTTTTGATTATGTCAAACGTCGCCGTATGCTGTTCTGTCAAATAAGGGAAACTTTTGTTCGCCTTAACATACAGCCAATATATCCGCATGGCGGTATCTTCCAATTGGTTCATCCACTCCAACATTAGCGGGTATCCGGCTTGTTCGCACAAAAGCATGTTAACCTGTTTGTTGCTCTTCAACACCTTCAGTGCATCGTCGTCATTTTCAATAGGGAATATATTCTGTATCTCCGAATTTAGTTTATGGACGGCGTCAAAATCGGTTTTGGCGGCTGCCAACGAGACGATTTCAGGCAATAGCATGTTGCGCAACATGAAATTTTGTTTTATTTCGAGCAGGGTCAGCGGTGCAACTTGGGTAACGCGGGGCGAGATTGAGACGAGAAATTGTTTTGCAATCAGCCGCTCTATCAGGTTCCGCGAAATCGCCCGGCTAAAACCAAACATGTCGCTGATAATATTTTCTGACACTTTTTGGCTGGGCGCCAATTTCTGCGTGACAATTGCGTTTATAATTGTCCGATAAGCGCCGGTTGAATCGTCCTGTGTTATTTCTTCCGTCAGCAAAAAATCTCTCCATCCATACCTGAATCTGTACCTGCTCGTTCTTATAGGGATTGTTTTACACAATCAAGGATGCCGCGCACGGTATCACTATATAAAGCATAATTAACAACAATTAAACATTCTAAATTTAATTTAAGGCTGTACAAAAACCCTAAAACAGCATATTAAAGCAGAATAATAATAAACATGCCGCTTGGATTAACCCCAGCGCACAGCAATGAACACGCAGCTAGTTATCAAATTCTCGGGAGGAATATTGTGTTAAAAACTATTAGAAACAGATGCTTGGCATCTACGTTTATAACTGCGGTCGCATTATCGGGCGGTGTTGTTGGGCAAGCCAATGCTGCACAAGATCAAGCGGCAGCAGAAGACGATAATGTTGAAGAAATAATTGTAACCGCCGGACGGCGCCAGCAATCTTTGCAAGATGTGCCCGCT
>JAJFIU010000108.1 GCA_021774695.1 Alphaproteobacteria bacterium
AATTTGGCAAACACGCCTTTGCCTTTCACATTCGCAACAACTTCTTTAAAGCCCCCTACATCGGCAGACGAGCCGGAAATCAATTCTACTTTCCAACCTTGGCTTTCGGCGAATTTTTCGTACATACGAAACAGATCACCCGCAAAAAGAGCCGCTTCATCGCCGCCAGTTCCAGCCCGAATTTCAAGGATAGCGGAACGTTCATCAGCAGCGTCTTTGGGCAATAACCTGATCGAAAGGTCGCGTTCCATCTGGGGCAGTTTTTCTTTCAGTTCAAGAAATTCTTCCTGCGCCATTTCTTTCATTTCGGGGTCATCGCTTGCCGCGACCATCTCGGCCAGGTCGCCAATTTCACTACGACCTGCTTTCAAAGCATTGGCGGCATCCACAACTGGGCCAAGATCAGAATATTCTTTGCTTACACTGACAAATTCTTCGTTCGAGAACTGATCGGGGGTGCCAAGGGCATGTGCCAGGTAATCGTAGCGCGCAATAAGCTGTTCGATGCGTTCTTCGGTGATCACGCTATATCCCCGTATGCTAACGACACAGTTGCGGCCAAATCCGAGAACGGCACATTTTGTTGCTCACCGCTATCAAGGTCCTTGAGGGCGGCGGCTCCCGTCTCCAGTTCGTCATCACCAATCACAACAGCAAAACGCGCATTGGCTTTGCTGGCGCGCGTCAGGCGTTTCTTCAAATTGCCACTACGGTCAGCAGTAACTGGGTGCCCCGCGCCGCGAATAGTCTCGGCGACGGAAAAGGCCTTCAAAGTCGCCGCCTCGCCCATAGGCATAATCACAATTGGCCGCGCAGGCACGCTTCCCATTTCAGAGAGCATCGCCAACCGTTCGATTCCACCGGCCCAGCCAACGCCAGCCGTGGGCGGGCCTCCCAGCTGTTCGATAAGCCCGTCATAGCGACCGCCTGCGAGCACCGTTCCCTGCGCGCCCAGTTCCGTCGTGACAAATTCAAATGCTGTGTGGCAGTAATAGTCCATACCGCGCACCAACCGCTCATCAAGCACGTAGGGAACGCTTAGTTCATCGAGGCCGTTTTTGACCGTTTCGAAAAACGCACGAGATGTTTCATTCATGGAACCCGACATCAATGGAGCATTCGCAACAATTTTGGCGTCGCCCTCGTCTTTACTATCAAGAATACGCAACGGGTTGCCACCAAGGCGCCTGAGGCTGTCTTTGGATAGAGATGCTTTATGCTTCTCAAAATAGGCGACCAAGGCGGTTCTGTACGCAGCGCGACTTTCAAGGTCACCGAGTGAATTCAGGTGCAATATCACCTTGTCTCCAAGGCCCAAGTCTTTCAAAATTCGCCACGCCATAGCAATGATGTCGACGTCGGCTTCCGCACCAGCCTGCCCCAGAAGCTCTGCATTAATTTGGTGAAACTGGCGGTAGCGGCCCCTCTGAGGGCGCTCCCGCCGAAAAGCAGGCCCCGAACTCATGAAACGGCAGGGCAGGTTTTGCTGCATGCCATTAGAGATAAAGGAGCGGCAAATGCCTGCCGTAAATTCTGGTCGCAGCGTTAATTCTTCAGACTCTTTCGCATCGCCCGCATGGCTGTCAAAAGTGTACATTTCCTTTGAAACAATATCTGATGTTTCGCCGAGGGGGCGCTTATACACTTCGGTAAACTCAAAAATCGGCGTAGACAGTTCTTCAAAGCCATAACTGGTAGCGACACGCTTAAACGTATCAACCACTGCAGTCATATTGCGTGATTCTTCACCGTATATATCGCGCGTGCCCCGCGCGGGTTGCAGTTTGGACACGAATGTTTTCCTTACTGTAGACTAATGGCCAGCCGCTGCTGCAACCGGCACTTCGGACGCGGCAATAGCTTCCATATCAGCTGCTTTTTCTTCCACCAGCGAAACGATATGATCAACCAGTTTATCATCGGTAATTTTGTGGTCAGTCATACCTGACAGATAAACCATATGGTTACCGTTTCCGCCGCCGGTCAGGCCAATATCTGTTTCCCGAGCTTCGCCGGGTCCGTTAACGACGCAACCAATGATCGACAAACTTAGCGGTGTGCGAATATGAGCCAACCGTTCTTCCAGAACCTCAACTGTTCTGATAACTGGGAATGCCTGCCGCGCGCAAGATGGGCATGACACAATCCTGACACCGTGATGGCGAAGGCCGAGCGATTTGAGTATCTCAAAACCTGCTTTGACCTCTTCAACCGGGTCTGCCGATAGTGAAACGCGTATTGTATCACCGAGGCCCGCCCACAACAGTGATCCGATACCTATGGATGACTTAACGGTGCCGCCACGCAGCGCCCCGGCTTCAGTAATGCCTAGATGGAGCGGATAGTCACATACATCGGCAAGGCCCTGGTATGCGGCGACAGCGAGAAATACGTCTGACGCCTTAACGCTTATCTTAAAATCAAAAAAGTCATTGTCTTCCAAAATTCTTGCGTGCTCAAGCGCGCTTTCAACCAGCGCTTCCGGGCAAGGTTCGGCATATTTGTCCAGCAAGTGTTTTTCAAGCGAACCGGCGTTAACACCTATGCGCATGGAGCAACCATTTGCCTTGGCCGCCCGCACAACTTCCTTTACCCGTTCCGCCGAGCCAATGTTGCCCGGATTAATTCGCAGGCACGCGGCACCTGCGTCGGCAGCTTCCAAAGCACGCTTATAATGAAAATGTATATCTGCAACGATTGGCACACCCGCCTCGCGGCAAATTTCTGGCATAGCCGCAGTAGACGCCTCATCAGGGCATGAAACCCGTACGATGTCAGCACCAGCCTCAGCGGACGCATGAATTTGAGCAATGGTAGCCGCCGCATCAGATGTCAGCGTATTGGTCATGGTTTGTACGGTTATCGGCGCATCGCCGCCGACAGGCACATTACCGACCATAATTTGCCGTGACTTGCGTCTTATTACATCGCGCCAAGGACGAATACTCATGATTGCTCCAAACTTGCGGTCGTCAGAAAGCCCTGGACAACAGCACTATTATTCGGGGTTATACATGACAGTATTTAAGGGGGGAAGCAAAGAAAACGCACCGAAAACTCCCAGAAAATTCAACAAGGAGGCTCCAATTACAGCAACTGGTGATCAGATCATTCACTTCCGCCGACAGCTGCGCCTGAAAAGGCAGCATCTGAAAAGAATTCAGTCTCAAAAATCGATGCATCAAGCGCCATCGATTCGATTACGCGCCCTCGTTCGCCCAAGGGGCCAAATGAAGCATCGCTTTGCTTCAGGACAATCCCGCCTGCATTGCTAGTGGTCAGAAAAACCTCGCCAATCAACTGTGGGCGATAGCTTTGCCCAGCCCGCAGCACCCCGGACCATAATTCTGTACCGTCCCGATAAGACAACTGTATCCAGCTGTCTTCGACAGCTTCAAAGGTGATCAAGCTGGATGGCACGCCGCTGGGCACATGATTGGACGCATGAGCAGCGGGCAAAAATAGCGAACTCGTCGCAAACCCCGACATTGGGGTTTCTAGCTTGTGCGCATTGGGCGCATCAGGTTTCGCTTTTTCCAGACTAACGCTGTCAATTGCTACTTCAATAACCAAACCAGTCGCGTCGACTGTTGAAACGCTGGCTAACTCACCGGAGGGTGGATCTGCAAACGCCGCCAAGGTTCGTTCCTCTAGGCCAGGATCAATGGCCACAACATTTGAAACAGTTGCGGTTGCACCTATCAAAAACCAAGACATTCCTGCACCCACAAGACCAACTACCGGCGAAATCCATGCGGGCCATCGTCGCGTTTTGGGAGCAACCATCTGAATGCCATGATCGCTGATCGACTGACGAGCCGCACCAGGTTTTGGCGAGGCACCTGCTGTTTTGCACCCGTTCAAATGTTGATCCAACTTCTGTATTGATCCTTGCGGATCAAGGTGCGCCGCATATTCAGATTTAAATTTTTGTGAAAGTGCCATTTCGTCAAGCTTCAATATCTTGGCGTAGGACTTAACAAAACCAATGGCGAATGTTTTCCCCGGCAAGTCGTCGTAACGACCCTCTTCAATCGCCTTCAAATAACATCCGCGCACGCAAATTTCTTTCGCAACGGCTTCAACCGACAGCTTCTGCTGCCTGCGAGCATCGCGCAATACGTCAGCGACGTTGAAAATGTTAGCGGCTTCGTGAGCCATAGTCCCGTCCCTCGAGAGTAGTTTGGCAACCCGTTCTTTAAAGAGAACTTTCGGCCATCATCTCGTCTATCAATTTGTGCTTCACTTCACTGCTAATGATCCTGACATTCTATGCCAGATAACAGTGAAGAAGCGACCGATGCCCAACCCTAAAGAGCACTCGTCAAAAAACACTTAAAGGATAGTGTCAATTTGAATTAAATTTACAAGTGAAAAATAGCAGAACCGCCCAAAATCATTCAATAAATTAGGTATTAGACCTTAATATTATGATCTCGGGCAAACAGAAGCAGACTATCTCGTACTGAGTGTTCAGGCGACTGTATGTGTTCAACCAAAAAAGCCCTAAGCTGATTCATATCAACAGACCGGAGCAATCTCTTGACTGTCCCTACCGACGAGGGAGACACCGATATTTTTCTCAGCCCCAAAGCAACAAGCGCCATGGCTTCCACGGCGCGGCCGCCCATCTCACCGCAAACAGTGACCGGTACGTCAGCTGCATGGCACGCTGAAATAATCATTCGCAGGAAAGATAAAACCGACGGGGCCAGCATGTCATACCGATCAGCAAGCTTAGGGTTTGAGCGATCGCATGCAAAAAAGAACTGCAACAAATCATTGGTGCCGATCGACAGGAAATCAACCTCTTCCAGCAGACTATCCAACTGCCAGCTCAAGGACGGCACCTCGAACATGCAGCCAACTTTAATTTCTTTTGGAGGGATTTTCCCAAATTTTTCCAACCGCTGGATTTCTTTTTGGAGGATCGCTTTGCATTTCTTGAGCTCCGCAACCTCTGCTATCATCGGGAACATCACATTCAAATTACGCCCGGCAGCGGCATACAGGAGCGCCCGCAACTGATAGCGCAGCAACGCTGGGCGCTCAAGTGCAACGCGAATTGCCCGCCAGCCCATTGCAGGATTTTCCTCATGCTCGCGCGGCAGAAAAGGAACCGGCTTGTCGCCACCAATATCGAGCGTGCGAAAAACCACTGGCTTGTCGCCCGCAGCGTCCAGCACCGCTGAATAGACTTTGGTTTGTTCATCTACCCGCGGCAATGCAGGCGACACCATGAACTGAAACTCGGTTCTGAACAGACCAATGCCTTCAGCGCCTGTAGTGTCCAGGCTGGGCAAATCCGCAAGTAATCCCGCGTTCATCAATAATTCAACCCGTTCACCGTCCAGTGTCTCGGCAGGCAAGTCACGCTCGGCGGCATACTCGGCAAACAACTGCTCCTGAACCTTTACCGCTTCGCGGTAGCCCTGGAGCACTTCGTCATTTGGTCGCACATAAACATGATTATGGGCTGTATCGACAACTATCTCATCGCCGGTTTCCACATGGGATACCAAATTCGGTATTTGCCCCATCACCGGGATACCCATGGCGCGCGCAATGATGGTTACATGGGCGGTTGATGAGCCCTCTTCCAACACCACCGCTTTCAGGTATTGGCGATCAAATTCCATCAGCTCAGCTGGGCCGACCGTTCGGGCAACCAGCACACTATCTTGCGTGAGTTTGGTGGGCGCATTCACTGTCTCGCCTTGAATTATCCTGATCAAGCGGCCTGCCAGGTCTTCAAAGTCCTGAATTCGTTCACGCAAGTAATGATCGCGAATCTTAGCCATCCGCGCGCGGTTTTCCTGCTGCACTCGCTCAACCGCGGCTTCAGCTGTTAAACCAGAGTCGATAGCCTCTCGCATTTTGTCCTGCCAACCACGATCATAAGCAAACAAGCGATATGTCTCTAATACTTCGCGGTGTTCGCCGCCTTGGGCAAAATCAGGATGCTCAAGCATCTCTTCCAGTTGCAGGCGCATCTGCCCAAGCGAAGTTTCAAGTCGCGCCCGTTCCTCTTCAACATCGTCCGCAATAGTTTTGGTTATGCGAATTTTGGGTTTGGTAAACACCGCAGCACCGGCAGCAATTCCTGATGCAAGCGACAAGCCATTAAGTGTGATCGAGTGACCGAGTTCAACAGAATCTTCGCTTAATTCGTTGACGTTGATTAGCTCGCCGGAACTAACTAACTCAGCCAATACCATCGAAATAGTTTGCAGCGCCTCAACTTCTTCAGGGCTGTATAGACGCGGCGTGACATTTTGAACAACCAGAACGCCGCTCACCTTGCCGTTGCGGAGAATGGGAACGCCTAGATAACTGTGATAAATATCCTCGCCAGTTTCAGGTCGGTAGACAAACCGAGGGTGCTTCGGGGCTTCGCTTAAATTCAACGGCAGCCCGCGTTCAGCCACCAAGCCAACCAAACCCTCGCCCACTTGCAGCCGGGTGCGGTGAACCGCCTCTTCTTTCAATCCCTCGGTGGCAAATAACTCGAGCACACTACCGGCTCGCGCCAAATAAACCGAACACACCTCAGCCACCATATTTTGGGCTATCACACGCACCACACGGTCCAGGCGCTCTTGCGCACTGCCGTCACCACCCATGACGCTGTGCAAGCGCCTCAGTAGCAATCGAGGCTGACTAACGTGATCCGGCAATGGTCATCCTTTGATAGTTAATGGGCTATTCTGGCTCTAACATTGTCTGGGCTACAAGGGCGATGCCCTCAATGTTGTTTTATGGGCTGTTATGTATTGTCTGCTGCGAGATAAGCAACCGCCTGACCAACAAGTTCATCAATAATGCCTTTGGTTGGCTCAATTTTCTTGACCATTCCAACGCTTTGACCCGCCATAACTGAACCGGTCTCCACATCCCCGTCAATAACGGCTCTGCGCAGGGCACCGCCCCAGAAGCGCTCAATTTGCATTTGCCCGTCTTCTTGATTCAAATCGCCAGCATGGAACTTTGAGACGATTTCTTGTTGCGCTGTCATGAACTTCTCGGTGCCCGCATTCTTGAGGGCACGAACAGGAATTACCGGGAATTGTGCGTCAATCTGAACACTGGCAATAGCATCGCGAGCCTTACCGGCAATGAAAGCCTTTTTAAATTTTTCGTGCGCTATACATTCCTCGGCCACAACAAAGCGCGTGCCAAGCTGCGCACCCGAAGCACCCATTTCCAGATAGGCTGCCATCACATCGCCGCGGCCGATACCGCCTGCAACAAATACTGGTGCGTTACGAACAATCGGTAATATTTCCTGGGCTAATACGCTAGTGGACACCGGACCAATGTGACCACCAGCTTCCATACCTTCAATGATGATAGCGTCGACACCCGACCGTACTAATTTTTTGGCCAAGGTTACTGTCGGGGCAAAACACATCAATTTCGCGCCAAAGTCTTTGATAGTTGCAATGGCCTTACCGCTTGGCAAGCCACCGGCCAGTACCACGTGAGAGACATTCTGCTCGCGGCATACGGCAACTAGGTTATCAATGTCTGGATGCAGCGTAATCAGGTTAACCCCGAATGGTTTATCGGTCATTTCCCGAGTCGCCGCGATTTCAGCCGCTAACATCTCCGTATCCATGCCGCCGCACGCGACAACACCGAAACCGCCCGCATTGGAGATCGAGGACACCAGGTTACGTTCAGACACCCATGTCATGGCACCGCCCAGAATAGCGTACTCGCTGCCAAGAAAGTCCGTGCCGCGGCGCCAAAGGTCGTCCAGGCGATCTACGCCTAACTTATCCAATTGTTCGGAATTATTGTGCTGATCAATATCAGCCATAAATCACCCTCAAATGTTTCACGTGAAATTCAGTGGTTAGTCCTGACGGTCCAAGCCGTACGCTGTATGAAGCGCCCGCACCGCCAATTCGGAATATTCAGCATCTATGACGACACTTACTTTAATTTCAGACGTTGATATCACCTGAATATTGATGCCTTTTTCCGCCAATGTATCAAACATCCTGCTCGCAACACCCGCATGACTGCGCATCCCCAGTCCAACGACGGAGACTTTTACCACATTTCCGTTATAGACCAAGTCTTTGTATCCGAGAGACGTGCGGTTATCTTCCAGCACAGCAACGGTTTTCTGCAAGTCATCCTCCGGAACCGTAAAGCTGACGTCAGTTGTTGTGCCATCTTCCGACGCGCTCTGCACGATCATGTCGACATTCACATTGTTCTTCGCCAGCGGCGAAAAAACGCCTGAAACTTTACCCGGCGTGTCGTCAAGACCAACGACGGTAACTTTCGCTTCGCCGCGTGAATATGCGATTCCACTAACAATTTCCTGTTCCACGATTTCTTCCTCACCAACTACAAGGGTTCCGGGTAAATCTTCAAATGACGACAGCACCTGTGTACGCACGCCGTACCTCATCGCCAACGCTACCGACCGTGTTTGTAGCACTTTTGCGCCCAAAGATGCCATTTCCAACATCTCTTCGTAGGTAATTTTGTCAAGCTTACGCGCCTTTGGCACAATACGCGGGTCGGTGGTGTAAACGCCGTCAACATCGGTATATATATCGCATCTGTCGGCAGACACTACCGCCGCAATTGCCACCGCAGATGTATCACTGCCACCACGGCCAAGTGTTGTAATCCTGTTATCGTCAGCTAGACCCTGAAATCCAGCAACTACAGCCACGCGCCCTTCGGCAAAACAGGCCTCTAGCGCCGAGGCATCTATATCTTCAATGCGCGCTGCGCCGTGAATTCCGTCAGTCTTTAGCGGGATTTGCCACCCCATGAAGGACCGCGCCGGCACCCCCAAATCCTGAAGCACCATAGCCAGCAGGCCAGCGGTTATCTGTTCGCCTGCAGCAACAACCGTGTCATACTCGCGGGCGTCATGAAATGTCGCGGCATCCCGGCAATATCCAATCAACTGGTTGGTCACACCCGACATAGCAGAAACCACAACAGCAACTTCATCGCCGTCAGCAACAGCTTTGGCCACTCTTGTCGCAACATTGCGAATACGGTCCATGTCGCCAACCGACGTGCCGCCAAATTTCTTAACAATACGTGCCATTTCATCCAGGTCCTGAATAAAGTGCCCTGATAATATTCTCGGCCAAATCGACGCAAGGCTTGACCCAAAGGGGGGCAAAGCGCGTATAGATGGCCAGCGCGCACCTGTTTACTGGTTGCCGTGCTGGCGCGCAAGCGTGGAACGCGTAATAAAATTACTATTTTTCGTTGGTGAGCAATTAAATGACCGATCGAGTTGATCCAGTAAGTGATGGGAAAACAGCAGTAGGCGAGACCGTTGACGCCGAAGAAGTAGCTTTTTTTGCCCGCATTGCTGACACATGGTGGGACCCAAAGGGCCCTTTTAAGCCGTTGCATTTGCTCAACCCGACCCGGCTTTTATATATTCGTCAACTGGTGGAAAAGCATTTTGGTCTGGAACCGCGTCTAAAAGCACCACTTACAGGCTTACGCCTTTTGGATATTGGCTGCGGCGGCGGGCTTATCTCGGAGCCGATGGCACGGTTAGGCGCTGACGTAGTCGCCGTTGATGCCTCAGACAAGAATATAAAGACCGCCAGTCTACATGCGGCGCAGGGGGGCCTTAAAATCGATTTTCGCCACACGACAGCTGAAGCATTGGCAGAAGTTGGCGAGAAATTTGATATCATCGTAAATATGGAGGTGGTCGAACATGTGGCAGATGTTTCGCTGTACCTCAAAGCGTGCCGCGCGCTGCTGAAACCCGGCGGCATCATGCTGCTATCGACAATTAACCGAACCCCTAAGGCCTATTTATTTGCGATCATCGGTGCCGAGCGCGTGCTACGCTGGCTTCCTGCAGGTGCCCACGACTGGAACAAGTTTTTAAAACCTGGCGAACTTGCCGAGCATCTGAAAAACGCCGGAATGGATGCAATACTACCTACAGGTTATGTGTTTGCGCCGCTTTCGCAGAAATGGAGTTTATCTGATCGGGATGTGTCGGTGAATTATGCGATGGCAGCAACCGTTACAAAGTAGAGCCTTGCACAGTTAGTACTAAGTATCAGTCCGGCGCACACCCGGCAATGGCATCACATCAACACCCTCTTCTAAAAGCTCTTGCGCTTCTTCAATCGAAGTTTCGCCGTAGATGCCACGCTCATCAGTTTCGCCGTAGTGAATTTTCCGCGCTTCTTCTGCAAAGTTTTCGCCAACATTCTCGCAAGATTTCTCAATATGCTTCTGAAATTTTTCTATTGCTTCAGTCGCTTTTTTGGCAAGTTCGCGGGTCTCTGAGGAAACCGCCATTGCCGCCGACGCGGCTGACGCTTCAATTGTCGCTGAAGGAACAATCGCGCGCCTTCGTTCCTGGTTTCCTTTTGCACCAACATTCGGCGACATAACAGCCTTGCCAATATCAATAGAACCGCAATAAGGGCATTCGACTAACCCGGCCGCTAGCTGTTCACTATAGGCATCAGATGACCTGAACCAGCTTTCAAACTGGTGGTTTTGCTCACATTTCAGATCAAAAACAATCATCTAACTCATAGTCTTTCGTATCAATTTTTAACGGAAACAGCGCGATCATGCTGCAACGACGGTATCTTTTGCCGCACTTTATCGACCATAGCAAGATCAAGATCAACAATCGTAAAACCAGTGGCCTCGCCCGCGTCGGCAATCACTGTTCCCCAGGGGTCAACTGCAAGGCTATGACCGTAGGTTTTACGGCCAGTTGCATGCAGGCCAGTTTGCGCCGCTGCCAGCACGAAGCAGCCGGTTTCAATGGCACGCGCGCGTAGTAATACATGCCAGTGCGCTTCTCCGGTTGACTGAGTAAACGCAGCGGGGACCAATAGCACCTTGGCACCAGCTTGAGCCAAATCTCGATACAAGTAGGGAAACCGAAGGTCGTAACAAATCGACAGGCCTACTGCCATGCCGCCGGCATCAACAACGGCGGTCGTATCACCAGGTTGGTATAGTGCCGACTCGCGGTAACTTTCGCCGCCGCCGAGTTCCACGTCAAACAAATGCGCCTTGTCATAACGACCGGTAATCTCCCCGCTTGGGGATAGCAAAAAAGACCTGTTCGCCAACTTATCGGTCGATACTTTGACAATCAGTGAGCCAATATGCAGCCATATCCCAAGCTCAGCGGCCAGCGCCCGCAAAACGGTCAGCCCTTCATCATCATCTTCAAAAGAAGCTTTCTCCAGTACGCGCTGCCGGTTCATCTCCATCAGATGTGTGGTTTCGGGCGTGGTAACGAAGCGCGCGCCTGCAGCGACGGCGGCGCGGATATAACCGCTTACCACCTCTAGATTCGGCGATACTTCATCGCCCGATGTCAACTGAATAAGGGCGACCCGCATTACTGCACCTAACTAGCTTCCAACATCGGCGCTAGGCTGCCGCGCGCATCCAGCGCCTGCAACTCGTCGCTGCCACCAACATGAGTGCCGTTAATCCATATTTGCGGCACCGAGGTTGCACCACCAGCCTTTTGGCTCATTTCCCTGCGCGCAGAAGGGTTCATATCAACAGAAATTTCGCGGTAGGATGCGCCTTTTTGCTTCAGCAGAGATTTCGCTCGATAACAAAAAGGGCAAAAGCTAGAACTGTAAATTACCACATCAGCCATAATGTTTCCTTTTCATGGTCGCGGTGATTAATACCACCAGTCGATCATTAGATGTTGTCGTTTCAGCAACTTATTTAAGATATCCACCTGCAAACTTAAAGGCTGCTGCACTACACCTAATCGTGAAGACACTGCTGTATCATATATATCAACCAGTTACAGGCTGCCCCACCCGGGCAAAAGCCACCACATCAACCGATAGTGCCCCGGCTTTTTTTAGCGTTTTGGCGCACGCACTGGCGGTAGCACCAGTTGTCAGCACATCATCAACCAACAATATGCGCTTCCCTTGAAATACATTCGTTTTGTTTTGAGAAATCGAGAAAGCGGACCGCACATTTTTAAATCGTTTACTGCGATCAAGTGTAGCTTGGCTGGGAGTAGCTTTCGATCTGATCAAACCAAAGTTTTGGCTGTGGATACCAAGTTCCTGTTCTAACGCCGAAGCCAAAAGTTGAGATTGGTTAAACCTGCGAGCCAAAAGGCGAAACCGGTGCAAGGGAACGGGAACAAGCATGTCATATTCCAGGTGATTTGATGTGCGCACCGGCGTTGCCATCATTCGGGCCATAGCTGGTGCGGCGGCAAATAATCCGCCATGTTTCAGCGCCAACACGAGACTACGGCCTTTGTCTGCATATAGAACCGGCGTAAAGGCATGATCAAAATTTGGAGGTTTTGAAATGCACGCTCCGCAAATCAGACCATCACTTTCATGGGCAAAAGGCAGTGAGCACCGCGTGCATTTAGGGTCAGCAATTGGCTCTAGCGCTGCCCAGCATTTTCCGCATAGATGACCATGTTCCACGATTCGGGTTCGGCACACCGGACAACGCGGCGGCAGCAAGGCATCCAAAATTATGCCCGACAGCTTTTTCACCGGCGCCTTTTTCAAATGTGACATCAAGTGCATCATTATTTTACTGTAACACCTACCAATACTCTCCGTCACCGCAAACAGTTAAAGCCCCTGTTACAGGTTGCACTCAAGCCCCATAATGCGTAATTGAAACCATGAACCAAACATCTGCACCACCGGTAATATTCGACAGGGCTGCGCTATCGCGCAACAGAGCTCGTGCGCAGAAAATGGACAGTCGTCATACTTTCCTGAAGGCTGAAATTGCAGACCGGCTGTTTGAGCGCCTGCAGGAAGTAAATCGAGCGTTCCCAAACCGTGCCGACCTGGAAGGTTCCTTTGCCTGCTATCTGCCTCCAGAGGAACAAGGGAAATATACGCCGCTGGAAAGGGTCGCTTCTTCGGTGGAGGCCCCGCAATCCAGCCAGGATTTAATTATTGCTAATCTCGGCATACACTGGGTCAATGATCTTCCCGGTCTTATGGTTCAAGTGCGCGGTGCGCTGAAACCGGATGGTTTGTTCATGGCCTCATTGTTTGGCGGGCAAACACTGCACGAACTACGGCATGCGCTATTGACCGCAGAAGCTGAGTTAACCGGCGGTGCAAATGCGCGGGTTATCCCTTTTGCAGACGTAAAAGACCTGGGCAGCTTGCTGCAGCGCGCTGGTTTTGCTCTGCCGGTTACCGACGTGGACACTTTAACGCTGACATACGCACATCCGATCAACTTGATGCAGGAACTGCGGGGCATGGGTGAAGCCAATGCCCTTGTTAGTCGATCAAGGAAATTCCTGCGCCGCGACGTTCTGCTGCGCGCTTGCGAGATATACAGTGAGCAGTTTGGATTGGCTGACGGCCGGATACCTGCCACTTTTGAGGTCATGTATATGACCGGCTGGCACCCCCATGACAGCCAACAGAAACCGCTCAAACGAGGTAGCGGCGAAGTTGGCCTAGCAGAAGCACTTAAAGCCGGAAAGCCACCACAAAAATAAGCGCCTAAGTTCGATACTGGCCAACCTTGTCATTTTTTATCAGCTGAAACAGCCAAACAGATATCAAAGAAAATCTCGCAGCATGGCAACCAACGGCACATCAGCAGCGGGCATGGCATACCTGCTCAAATCCCTGATTTTTACCCATTTGGTTTGCTGATTTTCCTGAGGGATGACAAGCCCGCCCCATTTGCGGCACAGATAAAGCGGCATCAGCAAGTGAAATTTCTCGTAGCTATGCGAGGCAAACGCGAAAGGCGCTAGGCAGGCCGCGGAAATGTCAATGTCCAATTCTTCCTTGCATTCCCGGATAAGTGCGGCCTCAGGAATTTCGCCTTCTTCGACTTTGCCGCCTGGAAATTCCCACAGACCGGCCATCGATTTACCCTCTGGCCGCTGAGCGATTAAAATATTTCCATCAATATCAATAAGCGCAATCGCCGCCACCAGAACCGTGGGCAACCCTGCATCTAGCCTTACATTTGGCTCTGGACATTCCTGATCATTCATACCCGATTGGGTAGCGCTAACTTTAGGTAAATTCAAGCTTTAACGCCTTGTTTAGATTTGCCCTCAAAGCTGGTGGCCGTAAGGCACAATAAAGCAGGCATCAGGCAAACAAGGAGCCATTAATATGGCACTCAATTTCAGGCTACGTGATATTGGCAGGCAAACCACTCAGCTAGAAAGCTTTGAAACCGGAGTGCTGAAATCCATCACCCTGTGGCGGGAGTTGAAGCGGGATGTGCGCGGCGCAACAGCTATTGAATATGGTTTGTTGGCGGGTTTGGTGGCTGTCGGGCTGGCTGGAGGTCTTGGCGCCCTGTCTGATTTGGTAAACCTGTTGTTTGAAATCATAAGCGACGAAACAGCTGACGTGGCAAGTTCTATAACTGACCCATAAACGGTAAGAGCGCGACGAAGCTTAGCTCAGGCACAGGCAAAATCAAAAATTGGACGTTCGTTCGCGCGTGATAAGCGCGTTCAGCTGTACGCCACTTCCTGGTAATCTGCAGCAGCATACTGGCGGCGCGGTTTTTCTTCACTTTTCGCCCGCTGCGCGATAACGCGTTTTGCACGGTGTACTTCACGCTGCATATATTTTAGTTCAGCGAGCTTTTCTGCGCCTTCACCAGAATATCGTGCCAAGGCATCCTCAAGAACAGTTTCCAGTTCAACTAGAAATTTTAACTGCAGATCTAAATTCACGGTCGGCATAATCAACTCCAATATGACATTGTGGGATCAACCCAACTCATCATATTCAAGTCATGTGCCATAATTTTATTGTTAAAAATCAATATGTTACAATGCGCTTGATATTGGATAGGCAGAAAGTGCTCTAAACTTGGCGCGCTAGTGGGAATCTTTGCCCGGTGTAAAAATACCGCGCCGGGGCAAGCTCAACTACGGTAATCAGCGTTGATATCAATATATCCGTGGGTAAGATCGCAGGTCCAAATCGTGGCACGCCCGTCTCCGACACCGACATCAACACGGACACCAATTTCAGACCCTTTCATATGGACCGCGGCTTGTTCCTCTGAGTATTTCCGGCTCACCACGCCTTTTTCGGCCACCAGTTGATCACCGATCCATAGTTTTAAACCGTCCCGGTCTGCCCGTTCGCCGGACTTGCCCACCGCCATAATAATACGCCCCCAGTTGGGGTCTTCGCCGGCGATGGCCGTTTTAACCAGCGGGCTGTTGGCAATGGAAAGGCCAATAGTTTTGGCAGCCTGCGCCGATTCGGCACCTAAAACATCAACGGTGACAAATTTGGTTGCCCCTTCCCCGTCCCGGACAATTTGCTGAGCCAAACTTATTGCCACTTCCAAAAATTTGATTTTGAAATCAGCCAATCGGATGTCGTTCGGATCTTCAATCAATGTTGTGTTGGCATTTTTGCCTGTCGCGAATGCAAGCACGGTGTCATTTGTTGAGGTGTCGCCGTCTACCGTCGTGCTGTTGAAACTGGCGTTTGTAGCGCTTTTCAAAATTTCGTTGAGGCAGCCAACAGAAATTTGTGCGTTGGTAAAAATAAAACCGAGCATGGTCGCCATATCCGGCGCGATCATCCCTGAACCCTTGGCTATACCTGAAATTACTACAGTTTTGCCCTCAATAGTGGCAATGCGGCTACAGCCCTTGGGGAAAGTATCGGTTGTGGTGATTGCTGTGGCAACTTCGTTCCACATTGCACCAGACAGGCCTTCATTTATCCGCTTTAGATATTTGGGAAATGCCGACACATCAAGTGGCTCGCCGATAACCCCGGTTGACGCAAGCATCACTTCATTGGGCGCACACCCTACTATTTTTGCAGTTGCGGTTGCAGTGGCTATCGCCGCCTTATCGCCTCTTGCCCCGGTAAAGGCATTGGCGTTACCAGCATTGACTACAAGTGCGCGCGCGGTTCCACCGCTGGCGGCTAAACTCTGCCTGCACCATTCCACTGGGGCCGCCGGCATTTTAGACTGTGTGAACACACCAGCCACCGCTGTTCCTGTCGCCAGCCGGGCCAACATGAGGTCTGGTCGGCCCCTGTAGCGCAGCCCTGCCGCTGCTGCGCCGATTTCAACGCCCGGAACCGGTAGCAAGTTAGGAAAATGTTCGGGTCCAAGAGGACTTTTTCTTAGCACTGGCTTTTCACCCCTAATAGGATAAATAAATATTTAAAAATCTACATGAAACCGGCAGAAAATAAGGCTTTTATTCTATCTTTTTCGAAAATAAAGTGTGCCTGCACAGATAACTGATTGCAAGTTGAATAGATACTCGCTCAGGCAGCACACATTATTTTGTAGCCCGTAAGCGGCCACACAGGTTGACAGAAGCCTTGGCTATACTTATCTCTGCCTTCTTTCTAGCGCTTCTTTTTAGTGCTGCTTTATAGGTATTTGAGCCGTCTGCGCCTCCCGAGGGCAAACAAAGTGTTAGAGTGTCCAGGATGACACCGGCCGCAACGGCAATTTAGGATAATAGTATGTTGGGATTTGGTATACTGGCAAAAAAGATTTTTGGGTCAGCCAATGATCGGTACCTCGCCAAACTGGAGCCCCGCGTTGCAGCTATCAATGCGCTTGAGGCGGACCTTCAAAAATTATCTGATAGTGATCTAACAGCCAAAACCGAAGAATTTCGCGGCCGCCTTGAAAAGGGCGAAACAGTCGACGACCTTCTGGTTGAAGCCTTTGCGGTTGTGCGCGAAGCGGCTGTTCGGGCGCTAGGCCTGCGCCACTATGACGTTCAGCTTGTAGGCGGCATGGTTCTCAATGACAGCAGTATTGCCGAAATGAAAACCGGTGAGGGTAAAACCCTTGTAGCCACCTTGGCTGCCTACCTGAACGCGCTGCCCGGTAAAGGCGTTCATGTAGTAACCGTTAACGACTATCTGGCCGAACGTGATGCCGACTGGATGAGCAAAGTATATAGCTTCATGGGACTGACGACCGGTGTGGTTATACCCGGTAAAACCGACGATGAACGCCGTGACGCCTACAATGCAGACATTACCTACGGCACCAACAACGAATTCGGTTTTGATTATTTGCGCGACAATATGAAAAGTCGCCGCGACGATATGGTACAGCGTGATTTTGCCTATGCCATTGTCGATGAAGTCGATTCGATCCTGATCGACGAAGCACGGACACCGCTGATTATTTCCGGACCAACCGAAGACAAGTCTGACTTGTATCTGTCGATCGATAAAATTCTTGCGCAAATTGGCGAAGATGATTTTGAAAAAGACGAAAAGTCCAAAAATGTTTCGTTGACTGAAGACGGTACCGAACGAATTGAGGAAATTTTGCGGGCAAACGATTTGCTGAAATCGGAAAGCCTTTACGATTACGAAAACACAGCCATCGTCCATCATGTTGACCAGGCGCTGAAAGCGCGCACCATGTTCGAACGCGACACCGACTATATCGTTAAAGATGACAAGGTGATCATCATTGACGAATTTACCGGACGTATGATGGATGGCAGGCGTTATTCCGGCGGCTTGCATCAGGCGCTGGAAGCCAAAGAAGGCGTATCCATCCAACCTGAAAATCAAACACTGGCGTCGATCACCTTCCAGAATTATTTCCGTATGTTCCCCAAGCTGGCTGGAATGACCGGAACCGCCACCACCGAAGCGGAAGAGTTTGCGGATATTTACGGCTTGGGCGTGATTGAAATTCCCACCAATGTTGAAGTGATGCGGGTCGATGAGCACGATGAATTTTACCGCACTGCAGACGAAAAATATAACGCTATCCTGAAGGACGTCCAAGAAGCACAGGAAAAGGGACAGCCTATTCTCGTTGGTACAGTGTCGATTGAAAAATCTGAGCTTTTGGCAGCCTTTCTGAAGAAAAAGAAGATCAAACACCAGGTTTTGAATGCGCGGCACCATGAACAGGAAGCCTTTATCGTAAGTCAGGCTGGGCGCTTCGGCGCTGTAACCATCGCAACCAATATGGCGGGTCGCGGCACCGACATTCAATTGGGCGGTAACGCCGAGATGTTGATCGCCGCTGAAACGCAGGGCATCGAAGACGAAAAACAGATCGCCAAAATAACCGACAAAATCCGCAGCGAAGTCGCCGCTGAAAAGGCCAAGGTTCTGGAAGCAGGCGGTCTGTACATCATGGCAACCGAGCGCCACGAAAGCCGTCGTATTGACAACCAGTTGCGCGGCCGCGCGGGCAGGCAGGGCGACCCGGGACGCACGAAGTTCTTCCTGTCCCTGCAAGACGATCTGATGCGCATCTTTGGCCCCGAACGCATGGATTCGATGTTGGTACGTTTGGGCATCGAAGAAGGCGAAGCCATCATTCACCCGTGGATCAATAAGGCGATCGAAAAAGCCCAACAAAAAGTTGAAGCCCGCAACTACGACACCAGAAAACATGTGGTGAAATATGATAATGTGATGAACGATCAGCGCCGGGTGATATACGACCAGCGCCGTGAGATTATGGATGCCGACATAGTAACCGATACCATCATCGATATGCGTGCTGATGTTATTCAACACATTGTTGAGACAAACATTCCGCCAAAGTCATACCCGGAACAATGGAATGTTGAAGGCCTGAGCGAAGATGTCAAAAACAAATTATCGCTTGATGTTGACGTGAAGGGCTGGACGGAAGAAGAGGGCGTTGACGACGACACGATCATCGAACGGCTTGAGGCGGCCTGTGACAAGATGATGGTGGAGAAAGCCACAATCATAAATGCGCTGACGCAGTCTCCTATAGCCACTGAAAATTCTGAAAATACTCAAGAGACTGTCAAAAAAGTACCAAGCTTTTGGGAAACCAATATTGAAAAAGATGTTCTTTTGCAGGTTCTGGACCATGAATGGAAAAACCACCTGCAAAACTTGGATTATGTCAAACAGGGCGTGGGGCTACGCGCATACGGCCAGCGCGATCCGCTGAATGAATATAAAACTGAAGCTTTCACCCTGTTTGAGGGCATGTTGTATCAGATT
>JAJFIU010000109.1 GCA_021774695.1 Alphaproteobacteria bacterium
ACCATTATGATTTTCTGCCAAAAAAGTACGTAAAATGCCAAAAAAGATAGTTATTATCTCCTATGATGGCGCCCAAATGCTCGATATCACGGGACCGATGCAGGTTTTTTCATCAGCAAACGATGAGCTTGGCGAGCAATATTATGACATTAGCCTGACAAGCATCGAAGGTGGGCCAGTTCAAACATCATCGGGTTTTTCCATCATCACTACGTCCCTGTCCGAAGTCGTGCCGAACAACATTGATAGTTTTATTGTCACTGGCGGCAAAGAAACTGCCGTTCGTGCCGCTAGCCTAAACAAAGAACTGAGGGTCTGGCTTCGTGCTGCCGCTGGGTCAACGCAGCGTATATGCTCCGTATGTACAGGTACATTTATTCTCGCGGCGGCCGGGGTTATTGTCGGCAAACGGGTGGCAACCCATTGGCGCGGCACCAAGCAACTAGCCAAATATTACCCTGACCTGATAGTCGATAAAGATGCCATCTATGTGGAAGACGGCAATGTCTGGACCTCGGCTGGCGTGACAACCGGTATCGATATGTGTTTAGCAATGGTACGGGCAGATTGCGGCGACGACCTGTCAGCGGCTATCGCCAGACGGCTGGTGGTTTATGCCCACAGGCCGGGAAACCAATCTCAGTTTAGCCCTTTGCTGCCAGCACGCCCGGACAAGGCAGACCCTTTGGCAAAGACACTGGAATGGCTAAGCCAAAGGTTCACAAGTGAATTAACGGTCAAAGACTGTGCTGGCCATGCCAGCATGAGTGAACGAACATTTTATCGCCGCTTTATAAAGTCGGTTGGAGTTTCGCCGGCTCAGTATATTGAAACACTACGCCTGAATACGGCTCGAGAGCTTATAGCGTCAAGCGCCGCGCCTCTTAAGTCCGTAGCTGCATCAGCAGGTTTTTCCGGCCCGCAGCAGCTTATCGCCGTGTTTGAAAAAAGGCTGGGCTTAAGCCCCACTGACTACCGAAAACTGCATGGCCGAAAGGCAAGCAACCGGTAAAAAGGCCTCAGTGGACGTGTGATGTGCGCTGATAAAGACACGTCAAGTATAGGCATACCATTAAGCATTGTTATGGCGTTCATCCATAATGTACACAGCAAAATATAGCCCTTTATCGAACTGCTTTAGCCAATCGCAATAGTGCGCGCGCGCAAATAACGTCGGCCGGATTACCAGTGGTTTTGCAGTCAAGCTCGGCATCGATCAGAATGTTTAATGCTTGTTCAAGCTTTGCCGACGACCAGGAATTTAGCTCGCGCGCGAATTTATCCTTTTCAGCGAAAAACACCGGGGGGCGCAACTTGTTGGTTGCCTCCATTGGGTTCACGCCTTTGTCCACATGGCCGCGCGCCATATGAAGCCGCATCAATCTATTTTGCAGCGTGCGCAATATGGCAACCGAGTTCTCACCGGCAGTCCAGGCCCGCTCCAGAAACTTCTCCAAGTCTTTCATGTTGCCCGCGGTAACGGCTTCAGCAACCTGGTTAAGACCGAGCGCTGCGGTATCACCAACACACGCTTTAGCGTCTTCCAATGTTACCTGACCACCAGCTTCACCCATATAAATGATAAGCTTATCAAGCTCAGACCGAGACACCATCCGGTCGCCACCCAGATTGTCGACCAAATAGCTTACCGCGTCCTGACTAGCGCCGAGGCCTGCAGCAGACAGCGTGCCTTGAACCAAGCCAAACAAGTCCTGCGCACTGTCCTCATAACAAGCAATCGCTTGGGCATTTTTCGCGGCCTCAACAGCTTTTCTCAGCGCTGATGTCGGCTTCAAGTCACCAGCGGTAATGACAAGCAACCCGTCACCCTGATCAGATTGAAGCACAAGCTTCACAGGGTCCGCTGATTCTATGCCTGCTGCTTCAAGCCGCACTAGCCGGCGACCACCCATCATGGATAGGGAAGATATTTCGTCGAGAAGAATTGAGGGGCTGGCCTTAACGGCTTCCGGCCCCAATCGCGAAACCTGAAACGGGTCTGACAGGTCTTCTACAATTTGTTTGCCTATGGTCTGAGCGCGTTCTCGCACCAGACCTTCATCCCGGCCAAACACCAATACCGCGCGCGTGCCTGCAGGTACGGATTTCAATATCGCCGGAATGTCGCGCGGTTTAACTTTCAACGCATAACTTCCAATGCATAATTACTGTGTATAATTACGGGGCAAATCAACCGCCGCTCTCTGGGGCACTTGTGTCACCTTGATTAGCAAAATGCAGCGCCAATCTGCGGTGAATACGTTCCGCCAGTTCAAGCACCAAACGATTGGCCGCATCCTCGCGCTGAGACACTGTAGCAAAGTCAGACAATACTAAATCGAACGATGTTCGGGCCCTGAAGCTTTCTTGCAGAACTGGCTCTCCGGTTTTAAGTGACACCAGGCGCATGCCAGCAACCAGCGTCAATTGTTCCTGCGTTGTGGCGGTGTCGGGGCGCACGCCAAAATTTTCACTGTTTTGCTGCAGCCCCACTTCGAGCCGGAATTCAGGATTTCCAGCGCCGTTCAGTCGAGACACCAGCCGGTTACGCATAACCTGACCTAAGCGGTCGGCAATCGGCCCCACCTCAACACTGGACAAATGGCCCTGCATTACCGACGACGACCCGCCAGACTCGTAGAGCGGCTGAAATCCGCATGCGGTCAGTAGAAACAACGATATGAAAGCAACTATTCGCATCAATTAACCACAATATTGACAATGCGGCCCGGCACAACAATAACTTTTCGGATCGTATTGCCGTCAGTGAACTTGATTATGTTCGGCCGCGCCAACACCAAAGCTTCAACTTCTGTCTTGCCAATATCTTTAGCCACCTCGATTGTGTCGCGCACCTTACCATTTACCTGCACAGCCATCTTAACGGTACTATCAATCGTCAGAGCCTCAATCGCTTGTGGCCACGGCGTGTTGGCAACAAGAGTTTGGTGGCCGAGCGTGGACCACATTTCTTCGGCCAAATGCGGCATCATCGGCCCAACCATCAGCACCAGCGTCTCGGTTGCCTCTCGCATAACTTCAGAAGCGCCCCCGCCTTCAGCTCCGGCACTAATCGCGTTGGCAAACTCATACAGCCGGGCAACCGCCTTGTTGAAATGAAGGTTTTCAATATCTGACGTAACACCCTTGATGATCTTGTGGGTCGCTTTGCGCAGCGCTGTCGCACTTTCAGAAAACGCGTCGGGCATATCAGCACCAACTGCAGCCAAAGGCGCAACCGGCGTTTCCACCATGCGGTATATACGCTGGACGAAGCGCCAAGCACCTTCTATGCCTGCCTCCGTCCACAGCAAATCGCGCTCGGGCGGGCTGTCAGACAGAACAAACCAACGTGCTGTGTCGGCGCCGTATTGGTCGATAATATCGTCTGGGTCGACAACGTTGCGTTTCGACTTGGACATTTTCTCGATGCGGCCTTCGGTGACCACCAGTCCGGTTTTTGACGTAATCAGGCTGCCATCATCACGCTTGCGAACGTCTTCCGGGAACACCCATTCCCCACCAGCATCCTTGTAGGTCACATGATTAACCATGCCCTGCGTGAACAGGCCCTCAAAAGGCTCCTCCACCGAG
>JAJFIU010000110.1 GCA_021774695.1 Alphaproteobacteria bacterium
CTGGCGCTGATGCCGGCGATTGGCGGCGGTACTATCCGGGACCTGACGCTGGGGCAACCGGTATTCTGGATCGATAATACCATCCCTATCTGGGTTGCGCTAGTCGCAGCAATAGCCTCGTTCTTTTTTGCCCGTTTCATCGAAAGCCGCTTGAAGTTCCTGACCTGGGCTGATGCGGTTGGCCTGTCGCTCTTCTGCGTGATAGGTGCCGAGAAAGCGTTGGCGGTTTCAGGCAGCATGGTGGTGGCGGTGATTATGGGCGTGGTTACCGGTGTGGCAGGCGGCATTATCCGTGATGTTATTTGTAATGAAATTCCCATTGTGATGCGGCGCGGCGAGATATATGCCACCGCTGCCTTCATCGGCGCGGGAACCTTTTGTGCCCTAACCTATATGGGCGTGCCCGAGCAGATTGTGATCTGGGTTGCTATGGGTAGCGCCTTTCTGGCGCGCGCTGGCGGCATCAAACGCGGCTGGTCCCTTCCTACAGCGCAATAAGGGCCACTGCCCAATAGGCCAACCGCGCAATAATTTATGGCATTCTCTTAGAAGGATAGAACGTAACCCTTTTTAGGGCTTGCAGTGCCCTTGAGGGTGCTTTGATACACCTCGGTAATGGCTGCTTCGCCGCTGTCTTCAACAACCTCTACCCAATCATTGGCCCGGCCGACAAAATCCACCCATGCAACAGCGATACGCTGCTGCAGGCCCGCCGCGCCCCAATCGGCTGAGCGTTTCTGTGCTTGTGACGGTGCGAAAAACAGCGTTGGGCTCGGCCCTGCCAGTTCAGCGTTGCTGCCCATCTGGTCCCAGTTGGTGGCGCCGACCGAACAGCTATATTTCAGCATCGCATCAAAGTGGCTGTGAATGGTGGCACGCACTTCGCCGTTGCCCGCCATATCAATGAACACAGTGGGTGCGGTGTTGTCGATTGTGTTGATGTCACCGTAGGCAATTGTTTCGTCATACAGACCGGTGCTTTTAACAAAATCCACATTGCCCGGTGATGTCAGGCCAATGGTTTTGATGCCGTCGCGCTTGGCCAGCTGGAACGCCAGCCCATACGCGGTTTTCGACGATGCGCTGGACAGGATAACCTGGGTTGCGCCGTAAAAATCATTGTCTTCCATAAAGTCATCAATCAGGAACGACGTGGTGAATAATGGCTTGAACAGCATCTGAATTTCTTCAAGGGCTTCGCTGTATCCCGGGTCTCCGGCGCAGCGGGTGTAATAATTGTAAACCGGGCTCAGCTCGGCGCGGTGCTCTTTACAGTCAAAGAAACCTGCAGGGCTGTTTTTTGCAGGCGATACGATCAGGTGGCTCGCCATTGGGAAATAGCCATAATATTTGTCGCCAACGCTGACACCGTCGGCGGCGCTTTCGGTTACAGTGGCAAAACCCCATACTGGGACAAAACCGCCGCCGTCGCGGCCAGGGAAAAAGTTCCAGTATTTCATTGCCTCGCCGAAGGCCGCGTATGTAATATTGTTGGCAGTAAAGGCAAACCGCTCCAGCTCGAACCGAACTTCGCCCGCACTCAGTGGCTGATCAGCGGCCCTGCACCCTGCATTGTACCGTAGTTTACTGATGTCGGATTTATCGACTAGAAGCTCTGCCGCACTCATATCACTCTCCCGTTATATGGTTTAAACTAGAATGTAGCGCTGCACGGTTCAAAATCAAAATTAGTTGCTGCTAATTGGTTGGAAAAGTCGTAATGGGACCAGCGGTTTTGGTTGGTAATTCGTGTAAACATTTGCATAATGCCGCCACGGGGTTGTTTTTTAGGGAGCTATTTTATGGAATTTCTTAATAGTGAATCGATCAACTGGGAAGAGTTGACGGCACAAGGTATCGACTTAGGCCTGCTCATTCTCGGTGCGTTGGCGGTTCTGTTTGTTGGTATGTGGTTGGCAGGGTTTGTTGAGCGCCGTCTGCTGAAGCTATTTGCCAAAAGCGATAAAATTGACGACACGGTTTCCTCTTTCATGGCAAGTTTGGGTAAATATCTGGTTGTTATCTTCACCGGCATTGCTCTTCTTGACCAGTTCGGCGTTGAAACCACCAGCGTTATTGCATTGCTGGGTGCTGCGGGTCTGGCTATTGGTTTGGCATTGCAGGGTACGCTTTCGAACTTGGCAGCGGGTGTGATGCTGTTGATTTTCCGTCCGTTCAAGGTCGGTCAATTTGTACAAGTTGGCGGCGAGGCCGGGGTTGTTAAAGCCATTTCACTGTTCACAACCATGATGGATACCGGTGACAACGTGCGAATCATGATCCCGAACGGGTCGGTTTGGGGTAGTTCAATCTCCAACTTTAATTTCCATGATACCCGCCGCCTGCAAATTGTATTTGGTATCGGCTACGACGATAATATTGACAATGCGATGAAGGCCATCTCGGATATCATTGCAGCAGATGATCGCTGTTTGGTCGACCCCGAACCGTTGGTTGCAGTGACGGAACTGGGCGATAGTTCGGTCAACATCATGGTGCGGGTCTGGTGCTCGTCCGGTGACTATTGGGCGCTTAACTGGTCGCTTTTGAAAGCGGTTAAAGAAGGCTTTGATGCTAAAGGTGTCAACATTCCTTACCCGACGCGCACTGTCTATAACCACAACGCGTCAGTGTAATTAGCTGGCAGAAGTATAGCGGGTTCAAGTGGCCCGCTATACTTTTCTGGGCTATCCACTAAACTTTTCGGAGAGCTGACTAAACTTTCTGCACGTCTTTCTAAACTTTAGTATCAAATCACACCAAATTGTTTTCACTATTATTGACTCGTGCCGCGGTTCTTATACCGTGCCGTGCGGAGTGTCTTGTCAGGCTGGCCAGATGTCTCACCGGCGCGGCAGTAAATGCTGTGCCTCATCACAAATAATAAAATGGAGGGGACCGATGAAATTTTTCCTGAATACGTCCGTTGCAGTTGCCGCGCTTATGATTGCCGGCTGCTCGGATGATCAGCAAGCAACTACCGACGCAAGCGACGCAACTGAAGTTGCAGGCGCGATGGCCAAACCTGAGCTGGGCGCATGGGGAGTTGACCTCACGGCGCGCAATGAAAGCGTGAAGCCTGGCGATAACTTCTTTCAGTATGCGGCTGGTTCTTGGCACGACACATTTGAAATTCCGGCGGATAAAACCAGTTACGGCGCCTTTACCGTGCTCGGCGATCGCAGCCGTGATCGCACTAAGGTAATTATCGATGAATTGACGGCGGGCACCTTCGACGATGGCACGGTCGAACAGAAAATCGCCGATTACTATAACAGCTATATGGACGTAGAGGCGATCAACGCGCTTGGTATTGACCCGATCCGTCCGCTTTTGGCTGATATTGCCGCCGCTGAAAATGTGGCAGATATTACTGTCCTGTTTGGCCGCGCTGCGACTGACAATCTAACATCTCCTATTACATTTGGTCTGGGGATCGACCGGCAAAATCCTGACCGCTATCAGTTTAACATGGGCATCGGCGGCATGAGCCTGCCAGACCGTGATTACTATCTTGAAGATACGGATAAATTCAAGGAAACGCGGGCAGCTTATGTGGCGCATATTGTCGAGATGCTGGGTTTTGCCGGCATCGAAGGCGCTGAGGCGAAAGCCGAGGCTATTCTTGCTATTGAGACCAAACTGGCGGAAAAACAGTGGCCGCGTTCTGAACGGCGTAACCGGGACAAAACACTTAACCCTGCTGATTATGCTGATTTTAAAGCACAGTACGCCGGATTTGACTGGGACAGCTTCTTTGGCGCGCGTGGCATGGCCGGCATCGAACGGCTGAATGTCTCGTTTCCAGACTCTGTGGCTGCCACTATTGATATCATCAACGAAGTCTCGGTCGATGATTGGAAAGCTTACCTAACCTACAATGCACTCTCAAACCATGCGGGCATACTGAGCGAAGAGATTGACACCGCCAACTTCAATTTCTTCGGGAAAACTCTCCGTGGTCAACCGCAGCAACGAGAACGCTGGGAACGTGCAACACGCCGCGTCGGGGCGCTCAACGCACTCGGTGAGGCCATTGGCCAGGTATATGTGAAGCGTTACTTCCCGGAATCATCCAAGCAACAAATGGTGCAGCTCGTGGAAAACCTGAGCATTGCTCTTGGTCAGCGTATCGATGGTCTGGACTGGATGGGCAGTGAGACCAAAGCCAAGGCGCGGACAAAACTGTCTACTTTTAATCCGAAGATCGGTTACCCGGACAAATGGCGCGACGTATCTGCGATTAAAATTGTCAAAGGCGACCTGTTTGCCAATGCAAAAGCCATCGCAGCGGTTAATCATCAGCGCTCAATTGACCGTCTAACCAGCAAAACAGACAAAGACGAATGGTTCATGCCGCCGCATCAGGTGAATGCTTACTATAACCCGCAGTTTAACGAGATCGTGTTCCCTGCGGCGATTTTGCAGGCACCTTTCTTTGATCCAGGCGCTGACTTGGCGGTGAATTACGGTGGCATCGGCGCGGTAATCGGTCATGAAATGGGCCACGGCTTTGATGACCAGGGCTCCAAGTCCGATGAAAAAGGCATCCAGCGTAATTGGTGGACTGAAGACGACCGGGCTGCCTTCGAGGTGCGTACCACCATGCTCGGTGAGCAATATAGTGGCTTCGAGGCACTACCGACCTATTTTGTCGACGGCAAGTTTACCATGGGCGAAAACATCGGCGATGTTGGTGGTTTGGCGATGGCGTATCATGCTTACAAGCTTGCGCTTGGTGGTGAGGAGGCTCCGATTATAGACGGTCTTACCGGCGATCAGCGTTTCTTCCTGGCGTGGGCGCAGGTGTGGCGGGTGAAGTACCGCGACGAGGCGCTTATCAATCGATTGAAATCCGACCCGCATTCTCCGGCTCAGTTCCGGGTCAACGGTGTCGTGCGCAATATGCAGGAATGGTATGACGCATTCAGCGTGAAAGAGGGTGATGCCCTGTATCTGCCGCCAGAGGAGCGTGTTTCCATCTGGTAGGATGGCTTCAATAACATTTAAAAGGGCCGGTTACAGTTACTGTTTCCGACCTTTTTTTTGAGGTTCTTCCTTGGAGTCCGACTAGGCTATCGGTTTTTTTAAGCTGCTTAATTCGCGCTAGTTAACACGAATTTACTATAGACTGATATTTAACTCCATCGGGCGGTGTTTAATGAAATTTGTTACCTGAAAAATCTTGTCTACATTTTGGTGGTCGTTGGCCATAGGAACAAGTAATACCGACACCGATTTGACTGAAACACTTGGGCCAATATAGGACAGAACTTCATACAGTGGCTTTTTCTTGTCGACCACGGATTCAAGCAGCGCCCAACGCTTGCTGCCGGGGCCTTTGTCTGCCAGGTCGGACAGGTTTTTTCCGGTGTAATCTTGGTGAGTATAGTCTCGTACCGCTGTACCAAACAGCCGAAAGTGGAAATCGAGAGGCGAACGCAATACATCAAAAACAATCACCTGTGACATCAGGCGTCCAAAACGGTGGGGCGGAAAGTTTTTCCGCGATGGGATGCCGCCATCGATATCGGCGCTGCGGTTAACCCACCGTGTAAGAAAAGCTTGCTGGTGATCGGACATTTTGGGCAAGGCGTTATTTTGGGTATATTTTTGTTCCATAAAGGAAAATTGGTCTTTCATTTTTACTGATTCAAACCCCTATCCTAAGATAATACGCCAGCCCTATTACATTGGATTTTCAAAGTCGAATATTATTTAAACCAAAGTTAGTGTGCCCAGCAGCCGGCCCCGGAAAGCCGCCACTTTTTCTGCTTCCGCCAAATAATCCAGGTAAATCTGATAGTAAGCGCCCTGGCCACTTACCGGTACGCTGGTAAGCCAGTTAAAATCCGACCCGTATTCGACCGGCGAGTTTCGGGTGAACGGCGTGGCACATAACATTGATGAATGATACTAGGCGTTTGGTACGGCGGGGGTAAATGTTTCTCGAAGTCACTTCACTTGCGGCAGTCAACGTGGATTTACTACAGGCCAAGTTCTATGTTTATCGGACGGCGTTCGATGAATTGTGTTATCTGAAAAATCTTGTCTATATTTTGGTGGTCGCTGGCCAGCGGGACAAGTAGAACCGTCACCGACTTGATTGAAACACTTGGGCCAATATAGGACAGCGTATCATACAGTGGCTTTTTCTTGTCGACCACGGTTTCAAGCTGTTCCCAGCGCTTGCTGGCTGGGCTTCGCTCTACCACATCGGACAGATTTTTGCCGGTATAATCGTGGCGATTGTAGTCCCGTATCACTGTACCAAATAGCCGGAACTGGAAATCAAGCGGCGAGCGCAACACGTCAAAAACGATCGCATGTGACATCAGGCGGCCAAAATGGTGGGGCGGAAAGTCAGCGCGTGATGGAATGCCGCCGTCGATATCGGCGCTCCGGCTTACCCACCGTGTAAGAAAGGCCTGTTGGTAATCCGACATTGCGGGCAAGTCGTCATTTTGAACGTATTTTCGTTCAAAAGGCGAGAAGCGGTTTTCCATTTTTTGCTCCAGACCCCCCATCAAGATACCCATCAAACTTATTACATTGAGTGTGCGAAGTCGAAGACTTTTTAACCCGGCGGTATGGTGCCCAGCAGCCAGCCCCGGAAAGCAGCGACTTTTTCTGTCTCTGCCAAATGGTCGGGGTAAACCAGATAATAAGCACCCTGGCTATGTACGGGCGGATCGAAGGGTGATGCTATGTATCTGCCCCGGACAACGAATGTCTATCTGGTAGGATGGTTTTCAATAACGAAATGGCTGGTTTCAGTTGCTGTCTCCGGCCTTTCTTATTCTGAACTATATACTTAACTGGCCATTGGCTATACTGAGGGCCAATAGCCAGCTATCATTTGGCAAGCAGACTCAATATCTTTTTGCCTTTTAGTGTTAGAAGTTGGAGCTTGGAAAGCTTCACCATGTTGAATATCTATCGACATACAAAGCTTATTTGCGACTGGCAAATCATCCTTCAAATTCTTGTCAATATGCATTCTAATCAAGGTCGCCACATATAAACCAATATCGCGTCTTTTACTTTTGGCGGCATCTGTCTCTGTATTGTCTTGTGACATTTTTAGAATGGCCGCACCAATATTTTTATCCCCTTTTATGACAGCCTCCACCATTAAGTCGGCATATACTGACACTTGGACACCAGCAACCATCAATTTAGCTTGCTTTTTAGGCGCTGATAGAAAGTCAAACGGAACAAGCTGGTTGGACATGCCCTGTAGGCTATGCAAAACATCTACCGAATTGGACGCATCATTTTGCATGAGCGCCGAGTAAGCTGAATCTTCTGCGCGTTGTTCAAACATTTTTTCTACTTCTAATAGGGGATTCACATCTCTGGCTCGATCTGCTAAGAATGCCCTTATTACTGGCCTAACATCTCGATATCGGATCATTGGCGGCGGTGTAGGATTTTTAGCTCGTTTGAGTATTCCGAGCCTTGCCGTGTCAGAAGATACCATATAGAGACCTAATTCGTTCGCCGATATACGCGGAGCTTTATGGACTTTGGGAGTTTTTACCATGGATGATATCCTCGCTAGCTCAGTCTTAACAGATGGGTCTAACATACACGTTGCAACCCTTTCGCGCAAAACCATTATTAATGCGGGAGCCGAACATTTAGGGTTCGATGGTTATTTTCTTTTTGAAGCACTTGATAAGTCAGAGGTAAAAGGCCTTAACATACTCGGCAAAGCCACCTCTTTGGAAGCTGCGTTTCGGCTGATAGATTTGTGGAAAAATCGTGGCGAAATGGGCATACCAATGACTGCTTAATTAGGACAGTTTCTTTTTATCATCCATATTTCTCCTGCCGGGATAGCTAGTAAGTAGTTGATATATAATCTGTTCAGTCAACAAGGGCGCAAAAAACCACCAAGGCATTGTCGGGATATCCGGGATGCGGCGATTGCATTAGGGGGCACTTGCCCCCGCCCGACGGCAGACACATGGTAGACATATACAGCAATCTCGCTGACTTTAGCGGGTCAGTTATTACAGGCGGAAGTAGTTGTTAGCTACTAAGTGTCGCCTGCCATATCGTCGAGGTTGTCGCCCGTTTTATTGTTCGGGTTTGTACGAAGGTGTACTTTCTTATCTCCAGCGTGGACAACATGAGCATTTTCCACATCACCACGTTCGGCTATAGGAATTGCCTGTTCAACAGGGGTAAAGTTGGTATTACCCTCGAACAGCACATGGGAAATATCGCCTTCTGAATCGGCTCTAGCGTCAACTATCTTACGTTTGTCACCCATCTTAAAACTCCTGATGGTAAAAAGACGTCAGACTTGACCTAGGACCCGTTATGGAGGATACTCAATACACAAGTATTGAACTGCCTGCGTCTGACGATCAATCAATTTGCAGGTGGTAAATTTTGGCCGTCATGGGGTACCAGCCCGTGGCGGCTTTTTAATTTACCTGTCAACCGCGAATTATAGTTAACAAAACGTTAAGAGTCGAGTTGTTTGTGGCTCAGCCCGAAGTAACCACAATATCTAGTGATTGGCGGAATTTAAACGCACCCATGTTATTGGGTGTTATCTGTTGCCTCACCGAGCAACCAATTACGAAATACTGCGACTTTTTCTGTCTCTGCCAAATGGTCGGGGTAAACCAGATAATAAGCACCTTGGCTATGTACGGGCGGACCGAAGGGTGCAACCAATTGGCCACTGTCCAGATCATCTCGCACATACATTTCTGGCAGCACCGCAACACCCAAGCCAGCGCGGACGGCTTCTATCATCATGGTGAAATTCTCAAACCGGGTTCCTGTGATGGTCCCGCCAATGCCATCCGAGGGCTCGCCCAGCCACTCGTTCCACGCCGTTGGTCGGGTGCGCATGGTTAGACGGTCAAAATCAAGAATGGGCGACTTGGCGTTGGCGTTGGCTAAGTCAGAGGAGACCACGGCTACAATTGTTTCATTCTGAATGTGGTGCGCCGTATATCCTGGCCATTGTCCGTCGCCGTATTGCACCGACACATCGGTGTTGGCGGCGACAAAATCATCGTGGGTTAGGCCGGTGACAATATTGATCTGAATATCCGGGTGGGCTGCAGTGAAGCCACTGAGGCGCGGGATTAGCCAGCGGGAGCCGAATGTGGGCAGCAAGCCCAGCGTCAGCACTTTATCGTAAGCCCCCCAGGTGATCATTTTGAGGGTTTGTGCTTCCAGTTCGGCTAGCAGTGGGCCAACCGCCTCGGCGAACTGTTTGGCAGCCTCGGTGGGGATCAGGCGTTTGCGTTCTCGCCGGAACAGGGGTTGGCGAACAAATCCCTCCAGATTTTTGATCTGGCGGCTTACGGCGCTCTGCGTCATGTTCAGGCTTTCAGCCGCACGGGTTACGTGGCCACCGCGCATAACGGCTTCAAAGCATTCTAGAGCGGTTAATGAGGGTAGTCGGCGTTTCATGGTTTATTGATATCATTTTCTCATCAAAATATACAGAAATGTCGCTTTCAATGGTTTATTTATCCTATATACATGCAAACAAATCATTAATGGTCTCAAATCTAAAGGGCGCAAAAACATGTCCGGCAAACCAAATTTCACCAACAAACCTAGCTTCAAGTGGGAAGACCCATTTCTCCTCAGCGAACAGCTGACCGAGGAAGAGCGGATGATTCAGGCCAGCGCTCATGAATTTTGCCAGTCAAAATTGATGCCGCGCATTCTTGAAGCCAACCGTCACGAAGTGTTTGACCGCGATATTATGACCGAACTGGGCGAAGTTGGCTTGCTGGGTGCCACGATCCCCGAGGAGTACGGCGGGGCAGGCGTGAATCATGTGGCCTACGGCCTGATCGCACGCGAAGTGGAGCGGGTCGATAGCGGTTACCGTTCGGCCATGAGTGTGCAGTCCTCCCTGGTGATGCATCCGATCAATGCTTACGGCACCGACGAGCAAAGGCAAAAATATCTGCCCAAGCTGGCGTCGGGCGAATGGATTGGCTGTTTCGGCCTGACCGAACCGGACCACGGCTCTGACCCGGGCGGTATGCTGACACGGGCCGTTGAGGCCGACGGTGGATACCGCCTCAACGGCAGCAAGATGTGGATCACCAACAGCCCTATTGCCGATGTGGCAGTGGTGTGGGCCAAGCTGGACGGCACAATCCGTGGCTTCATCCTGGAGCGCGGTATGGAGGGTTTCGCCACACCTAAAATTGAAGGCAAGCTTTCGCTGCGGGCCTCTATCACCGGCGAGATTGTTATGGACAATGTTTTTGTGCCAGCAGAAAATTTATTGCCAGGTGCGTTCGGCCTTGGTGGGCCGTTTGGCTGCTTGAACAAGGCGCGCTTTGGTATTGCCTGGGGCGCTTTGGGGGCGGCTGAATTTTGCTGGCACGCCGGGCGGCAATATACCCTTGACCGTCATCAGTTCGGCAAGCCGCTGGCGCAAACTCAGCTTGTGCAGAAAAAGCTGACCGATATGCAAACCGAGATCACGCTGGGGCTTCAGGCCTGCCTGCGGGTTGGGCGCATGCTCGATGAGGGCACTGCTGCACCAGAGAATATATCGATGATCAAGCGTAATAGCTGCGGCAAAGCGCTGGATATCGCCCGTATGTCACGCGATATGCACGGCGGCAACGGTATCTCCGACGAGTATCATGTGATGCGCCATATGGTGAATTTGGAAACGGTGAACACTTATGAAGGCACCTATGATATTCACACGCTGATCCTCGGGCGCGCTCAAACTGGCCTGCAGGCGTTTTTCTAGGCATGACTGAGACTGTTCAAGCAGCGGGGCCCCAAGAAGGACCCCAAGAGGGACCACTTGCAGGCATTCGCGTGCTCGACCTAAGCCGTGTGCTCGCTGGGCCGTGGGCGACCCAAACGCTGGGCGATTTGGGCGCGGACGTCATCAAGATTGAAAAACCGGGGACAGGCGACGACACGCGCAGTTGGGGTCCGCCGTTTTTCGAAAGCCGGGAAACACCGGGCGAAACCATGGCGGCTTACTATATGTCGGCCAACCGCAACAAACGCTCGGTTGCGATTGATATGTCAACCGAGGACGGCCAGCAGTTGATCCGCCAACTGGCAGCTGAATGCGACATTGTGGTCGAGAACTTTAAAGTCGGCGGTCTGGCAAAATACGGGCTGGATTACGCTGGTCTGTCGGCGGTGAACCCGAGGCTTATCTATTGCTCGATAACCGGGTTTGGCCAGACCGGGCCTTACCGCGACCGGCCAGGCTATGATTTTCTGGTGCAGGGTGTTGGCGGCATGATGAGTGTGACCGGCGAGCGTGATGGCCTGCCAGGTGGCGGGCCGCAAAAAACCGGCATTGCCACGGCAGACTTGTTCACCGGGCTATACGGGGTGATTGGCATATTGGCTGCGCTGCATCACCGGGATAAAACCGGCGAGGGCCAGCATATTGATATGTCATTGTTGGACACTCAGGTGGCGGTGATGGGCAACCAAGCGCTTGGTTATCTGATCTCGGGCAAGGAGCCCGTTCGTATGGGCAACGCCCACAATAGCATCGTGCCGTACCAGACCTTTGCGACCAAGGACGGACATATAATATTGGCGATCGGCAATGATGGTCAGTTCGAGCGTTTCTGTGCCGCTGTGGGCATGAACGATCTTTCGGAGGACGAGCGTTTCCGCACCAACCCGGCGCGAGTGACCAACCGCGAACTTCTGATCCCGGTGCTGGAGAAAATTATGCTTGCGCGCACCACCGACCAGTGGGTTGAACTGCTGGAGGATCACACAGTGCCGGGTGGTCCGATCAACGGTATGAAACGGGTGTTTGAAAACGAGCAGGTTGTCGCCCGCGCCGTTTCAAAAACCATCACCCGCGACAACGGTGAAGTTTTGCCAACAGTGGCAAGCCCGATGCAATTTTCGAAAACGCCGGTTGCTTATAATCGGCCGCCGCCAAAACTGGGCGAACACACCCAGGAAGTGCTCGATGAAATTCTCAAAATGGACCCGTCCGAGATTGGTCGATTGAAAGCCGTTTTGGGGCATTCATAATCTGATTTCTGCGCTTTCGGTTCCCATTTTCCCGAGTTTGGCTCTGATTTTGGCGCGTTGAGTGCCCATTTTGAGCAGTTTATTCTCTGTTTTACACAAAAGATTTACCGAACTTGAAGTGATCAGGGGTATATTTGCGCTTATATGCGAGACATCAATTCTTACAATTATCACTTCAACAGATAGGGCTAGTGTCGTGAACAAAATTTTTAAAACAATTATTTCCGCCGCATTTTTGGTGCTTGGCGGCGCTGTTACAGCCGGGGCGGCGGCTGCGGCGGACGATCCGATTTACACCGGTGTTTTCAGCAGTAACGCAGTTAGCGGTTATGATACAGTGGCTTACTTCACTGAGGGAAAACCGGTGAAGGGTAGCAAGAAATTCCAGACTGAATATATGGATACAAAATGGCGATTTTCCAGCCAGGAAAATCTGGACACATTTTTGGCGGACCCCGTAAAATACGCACCGCAATACGGTGGTTATTGCGCGTGGGCGATGGCCGGTGGTTACAAAGCCAGCGGTGATCCTGACCAATGGAAAATAGTCGATGGCAAGCTGTATCTCAACTATGACGCCAAAATTAAAGCCAAGTGGGAAGTTGATATTCCGGGCTTCATTATGAAAGCCGATGCGAGCTATCCTGAAGTGGTTGGCCTGAACGAAGAAGACTGATCAATCCAAGGCTCCGCGGTGCGGGGTCTTTTTTTAAGCGGGGAATAACATGAAGACTAACAAGCAGTCGATGCGGTCACTGGTAGCGGTCTTGACGGGGGCGATGATGTTCTTGATGCCGCTGGCATCGTCAGCCGCGCAAGAAGATACAGCGGTGGTGACCGAAGGCATTAATCATCTGGGCTTGGCGGTCAAAGATCTGGATCGTTCGGTAGCATTTTTCACCGGGACTCTCGGTTGGCGCACCGCGGGCGGTGACCCTGATTATCCGGCGGTTTTTGTCACAGACGGCAACGCATTTGTGACACTGTGGCAGGTGACTGACCCGGCGACAGTTGTTGAGTTCAACCGCAAAAATAATGTCGGGCTTCACCATCTAGCTTTTACGGTTAAAAGTTTGAAAGCACTGCACGAATTGCATCAGAAATTTCTGGCTGTTGAGGGCGTTCGCATCGAGTTTGCACCCGAATTTATGGGGCAGGGGCCGACGACCCATATGATGATCAGGGAGCCTTCCGGCAACAGGCTAGAGTTTGTGGTGCCCGGCAGCCGCGTGCGCGCGGAAATGAAGGTAAACGAGCAAAAAGAAAACTAGCCTAATGACAGTATTGATTAAGAAAACACCGGGGCATGCCTCGGTGTTTTTGTTTGTATAACCGCTTTGAAGCTTACGGCTTGTCTTCAAACTTCACACCGGGCTGCGGCGCGGTGTTAATGCTTAACTCGAAAATATCCGGTCTGTAATAGCGAGTTGTCGCATCGATCATCTGCCGCTTTAACCGGTCGCCGTTTGATGTCGCTGAGCGGGCTAGAAGCTCTATTTTGTATCATGGCTTTAGTACTGAGGTAGGGTTGCTAATATGGACAGACATTGTACCTCGAATACAATGGTGCTTTTCCCGTCTTTCGACGGTGCCAGTTTTCTCCCGTAGGGTTGCAGGTTCATATGTCATCCTAAGTTATATTTTTTGCTTTAGCTGCGGTCAGGGGACACTCCAATTCACCGGTTCATTTTATTATTTACTAAAACACAACAGCTATTTAATCAACCTATAGAGGTATAATGAGTCTATAAATTGTATTTATGGTTGATATTCTGCTAATAGTTGTATATATAACATTAAGAGTAGTGAAACTATAGTCGATTCAACGCATGAATAATGGGGATTAAGATCATGGTTAGAAATTGTTCCGGGGCGCACTGTAGCCAGGCAGACCCAGAAATTAATGCAGTATGTAAGAGCGAAGGGTGGGCGGTCGGGCACCCTGTTATCACACGAGATGCGAATGGCATTTGTCTTTGCCATTGTTCGTGCATGGCGCTCGGAACACAGGTTAACGTGTCGCAAAATCAAACTTGGCCGGTAGAAAGCATTGAGGCTGGAGATTTGGTGTTAGCGGCGGGATCAAAGTTGGACTGGTCAGAGGTCGAGGTAAAATTTAGTGCCGGAACCACTGACGGCATACAGCCCTACACAATATATATAGTACATGAATTAGGTGACCTTATCGTTACTCCAGACCATTTACTGTTTCTGAAGTCCGGGAAACTGAAAAGAGCGTCACTGCTATCTACAACGGATGTTTTGCAGGATAAAGATGGAAACGCCGTTGCTATAAAGAGTGTTACGACAGGCACTTACTATGGTGGCTTTCATCACATTGCTACGTCAAAAGATGACCCAAAGGGTAGTTTGCATAATCATTTGGTAGTAACAGCTGGCGTGATATCGGGAGACTATGCGCTTCAGCTATTCTATCCTGAAGGTGCTAAACCAAAAGAGTTATTTGATGAAACGCGGTCCGACGTGGTCGTGGGCACGGATGCATACGCAAAAAAACACGGTGCTTGCGCGGAGCCGAATTGCGGTGAGCATATTCACGGAAACGTATTGGTGGTGTCATCAATTGATCAATCACAAAATGAAAAGCAGTTTCAGCCAAGTAAGTTTGCGCGAGTATCCATACCCGATTTTGCACACTCATTTATAACCAAAGAAGACGCTAAAAAGCGCGCGAAAGTGGCAGTCTTTAGACCATTTTCAGACCCAGATGCGCTTGCATGGTCAGAGTATTTGGTGGAACAGCACAAAGTTTATTATCCTAACGTAGTATTTACCGTCGATTGGGAAAATGATGAAGTTAACGCGTATGCCTGGGTCCAGAACGGCGTCAGGCATGTGGCCATTTTGGGTGGCCTGATACGAGATAATTCGTTGGAACTTGAGGGTATTTCTGTGGTTGTGGCCCATGAGGTCGGACATTTGTTCGGTGGAAAACCATCCCACCCAGGAGGGCTGTCTTGCGAAGGGCAAGCAGACTATTATGGTGTCAGAACCGTGATGCGGAAGGTCTGGTTTGGGAAATTTTATGCTGATATGGCCCTACCAGGCATTGATCAAATGGCAGAATTTTTCGGAGTTCCAAATAACAAGGGTTCAAATACTGGGCCAGGAGGATGTGCGCACCCACCAGGAGCTTGTCGTATTTTCACCTATAATGCCGCTGTTGATTTACGATCTCGTCCAAGCTGTGCTGGATAGGGTTTAACAGATGGAAGAAACAAAGCCGTCGTATAATGACACTGCTGTGCTGGAGGAACGCCTTGGCGTTTCTTTAGCTACAGCTGTGAAAGAAAGAGTGATCCAAGAGCCGTGGCTGGCTCACCACTTGTTGGTAGTTTCCGAGGATGCCGCGCTGTTGGAAAAACTGCTTGATAAACTGACGTTTGAAACGAACAAAGATAAAAAATCTAGATTTTCCGAAATCCCGCAAACATCTCTTTCTCCAGCAAAGGCATTGAATGCGATAAAAGCGGTTGCTGGGGCGGTTGCAACCAAATCCAAACGTGCCAGCGCAGAGTTGCGGCAAATAAGATTATCTGCTTGCCATTCCTGCCCCAATTTAAAGTCGGCGCTAGGGAGAGAGCTTTCGACAGGCATAGAAAAGATAAATCTATGTTCTCTCTGTGGCTGTGTCGTGGAGCTAAAAGTCAGAATTTTAGAAGAGAAATGCCCTGGAACCTCTTCGTTAGATAGCTCAAAAAACCGTTGGGGAGAGCCTCTTAAATAGCTTATAGTGTAATCTCATCATCAAGAATTCTGTCGACGGCAAGTGTTACATGTGAATCTGAGTGGGCTGATCGATGTCCTTCAATATGCCCTTCTACAAGCTTCGGTCTTGAGTAGCACAAACTAATAAGCTCTTCATATGGTTCGGCGAAGTTACTGTCACTGAAGCTTATGCGAGAAACCTCCGTTAGAACTCCGGTATTAACATCTGTGACATTCCATGAAAAACATGGCGGCTTAAAACACCTAAGCCCATTATCTTCTAATAAATATAATTTCAACATGAACTCCATATACTAGATTTGTATTCCTGTGGGCCAGGTTAACTCTTGTCTTCAAACTTCACGCCGGGCTGCGGCGCGGTGTTAACATTTAACTCGAAAATATCGGGTCTGCTATAATGGCCGTCAGTGTCCAGTGTCTGCCAGGCTTCGCGCTGTTTGCGCAGGTCAATCGCTGCACTGACTATGCATGGTTTGTCAAAAACAGGGTCCGCCAGGTAACTGCCGTCTGCACTGACAACGGCGCTGCCACCATTGTGGACAAAATCAGTTTCATCGCCGGGCATCGACGCCAGCATGGCGTGCGCCGCGGGTTCATCTGCACCCAATGAGTTGAAGCCCGCAACGATGTCGCCTTTGGTCATAATCGACCCGGCGGCAGCAACAGCGCAGCGTCCTTCAAAGGCATAATGGCGGCTTGCCACTTGGTGCATGTCTTTAACAATTGGCCATTGGGCAATGTGCAAAAACTCATGCTGTGCGTGCATGGCAGCGCGGGCAAACGGCATCCAGTGCTCCCAGCAGATCAGGCTGCCGAGCATGCCCCACGGCGTTTGAACCGTCTTCAGCATCGAGCCATCGCCGCGGCCCCACACCAACCGCTCGGTATAGGTGGGCACCAGTTTGCGGTGTGGGGTAGGACTGTCTGCCCCCGGCGCGAAAGTGAATGTAGTGTTGTAGAGTGTTGCGCCAGCGCGTTCGTGGGTGCCCAGCACAATGTAGACGCCGAGATCAGTCGAAAGTTTCTGTATTCTAGCCAGATATTTATCGCCGGCAACAACGCTGTTGTCAGCCAGCAACCGGAACAGGGCTTTCGCGCCCGGGTCGTCCCACAAAGCGGCGTTCGGCGCAAAGTCTAACCACACCGGGTAACCGGGCAACCAGCACTCGGCGAAGGCCACGATATTGGCACCGGCTGCCGCCGCTTCAGTTATATGGGAAATCGCCTTCTCGACGCTGGCTTCAAGGTTCAGAAAAACAGAGGCTTCCTGCACGATTGCGACGGTTGGGTTGTTGGTCATACGGGGTTCCCCGGCAAAATATCTGTTGTTTGGTTTTTGGGAGCCTAAAACCTATACCGGGACTGCACCAGTAACATTTTGGATAGCTAATATTTTGTATATCACTGTAGAAAAAAATATTGAAAAGGATACAGTGCATTTACGTTAAACTATCCACATGTGATTGTTATCTATAAGCCTGACCGGAGCCTTTCTATGCGTATTGTGTCGACCCTGTTTATTTCCCTAATGCTGCTTGGCGGCATAGCCAGTAATCTTGCGGCGCAAACCGCAGCGCCGATCATCAGTTACAATTCGCAGTTTCACCCAACGCTGGCCCGCAAGGGCATGGTTGTCAGTCAGGACTATCAAGCTAGTGAAGCCGGACTGGAAATACTTAAACTGGGCGGTAACGCCATCGATGCAGCCGTGGCCACAGGCTTTGCGTTGGCTGTCACCCATCCGCAAGCAGGCAACCTTGGCGGTGGCGGTTTTATGATGATTTACCTGAAATCAGAAGACCGGGTTATCGCACTTGATTACCGCGAAATGGCACCGCAGGCCGCCTCTCGCGATATGTTCTTAAATGCAAACGGTGATGTGGATAATCGGCGCGCGCGCTTTAGCATGCAATCTTCCGGCGTGCCGGGTACGGTTATGGGCTTGACCGACGCGCAGGCAAAATACGGCGCATTGCCGCTGGCTACAGTGATGGCACCAGCCATTCGGCTAGCCGAAGAGGGTTTGGTGGTAAATTGGGCGCTGTCCGGGTCCCTGTCACGCTACAAAACACGTTTGGGCGCAGACCCCGCCAGCCGTAAGAAGTTTTTCAAGGAAGACGGTAGCTCGTATCAGCAGGGTGATTTGCTTCGCCAACCTGATCTGGCCAAAACGTTAAGCGAAATTGCAGCCAAGGGCGCGGACGGATTTTACCAGGGCTGGGTCGCAGACCGAATTGTTGAAACAATGAAGGCGGATGGTGGCCTTATTCGTCACGAAGATCTGCTGAATTCTGTTGCCAAGGAACGCACAGCAATATCGGGGACTTTCCGCGATTATACAGTGGTTGCTATGCCGCCGCCGTCCTCAGGCGGGGTTCATGTTGTGCAGATGCTCAATGTGCTTGAGGGCTGGGACATGAAATCACTGGGCCACAATAGCGCCGCTTATATCCACCGTCTGACTGAAAGCATGAAATATGCTTATGCGGACCGGTCTAAATATCTGGGTGACCCGGACTTTTTCAATGTGCCTATAACCGCGCTGACCGACAAGGGTTATGCGGGTACTATTCGCGCCAAGATCAAACTGGATGCTGCAACGCCGTCAACCGAAATTGCACCTGCGCCTGCGCTGCCGGATGAAAGCAAGGACACCACGCATTTTTCCACTATGGACGCAGCGGGCAACATGGTCTCCAATACCTATACGTTGAACTTTAGCTACGGTAACGGCCGCACCGTGGCCGGCGCGGGTTTTTTGCTCAACAATGAAATGGATGATTTTTCTGCCAAGCCGGGCACACCGAACGGGTTTGGCTTAATCGGCGGCATCGCCAATTCCATCGAACCGGGCAAACGACCACTTAGTTCCATGACGCCGGTGTTCCTGTTTAAAAATCGCCAGCCAATGATGGCAACGGGCAGCCCTGGTGGGTCCACCATCATTACGGCAGTGTTGCAAACGGTGTTGAATGTGATGGAATTTGATATGAACGCGGCAACCGCGACGGCGCGCCCGCGCATCCATCATCAGTGGTTTCCCGACCGTCTTATCCTTGAGCCGGGGCATTCGGTTGATACCCGCCAACTGCTTGCTCGGATGGGTCACAATGTTAGTGCGGTTGCCTCCTATAATGAAGGCGAGCGTGTGCTGGGGGCGACCATGACGATCATTCGCCGCCCTGACGGCTTGATTGCCGGGTCTGCCGATCCACGCCGACCAGGCGCTCACGCTGCCGCCTACTAACGGGCGCACCCGGCGCCAACGGGAACCATCAGTTCAAACTGATCGCATAAGTAAATAATAGGGCTGCCGCCGTGGATGCTGCAGTGCGCACGTGGTTCCAACGGGTCCAGTTGTGAAGGTAGCTGTGCCAGAACTCGCTAGATTCACGGGTGCCGGGGTTGAGGGCAGCTAGCTTGTTGTTCAGCGGCACATTGTAGACCATTGTGCAGCCGGTCATGCCGATCAGATAGAATGCACCGCCAACAGCTGCGTATAGCGTGCCCTCCGTGGTCCAATCAAATAGAGCTTGGCCAACAAGTATAAGGCTCGCGACTGTCGATCCTAAAAACAACGGCAAGAAGGTCGATGACACAATCACTTTGTTAATTGATTGCATGGCGGCAATCGCACTGGCAGCCGGAATTTTTGACAGAGACTTCATCACGAATGCTGAAAAGGCAAAATAGACCCCGGCCATAACACCGCAGCTGATGGCAGCGGTCCATAATAGTGCCGTGAACAAAGTCTCCAAGTTTACTTCCAATCGTTGTTTTACTTGACAATATGTAAAGTTGACAAACAAGTATTTATGAATTACTTTACATAGTGTCAAGTAGCGAGTTACCATTATGTCAAACCAAAGCACGAAAACCCGGAACCAAATCCTCAAAGCAGCATGGCAATTATTAGAGAGCAATCAGGGCAACGGCGTGCGCATGTCCGACATTGCCAAACAGGCATGCGTGTCCAGGCAGGCGCTGTATCTGCATTTTGAGACACGCTCTGACCTATTGCTTGCCACCACCTTGTATCTGGACGAAATGAAGGGCATTGAAGAGCGTCTGGCACCCAGTAGGGCTGCCACTGACGGCGTAACCCGCTTGACAGCCTTCATTGATGCCTGGACCAGCTACATTCCGGAAATTTACGGTGTTGCCCGGGCGCTAATGATTTTGCAGGAAACGGACAGTGCTGCTGCAGAAGCATGGAATGGCCGCATGCTGGCGGTCCGCCATGGCTGTGCAGCGGCCATACATGCATTGGACCGCGACGGGCAATTGTCGGCCGCCTATACCGCCGAACAAGCAACCGACATGTTATGGATGTTGCTTTCAGTGCGCAGCTGGGAGCAGCTGACGCAGAACAGCAAATGGACCCAATCTGAGTATGTCAGTCATATTCAAAGCTTGGCCCACCAGGCTTTTGTTCAATAAGCCGCATGAGATAAGTAAAAAGGCCGCCGGAATTGCCAGCGGCCTTTGATGTGTTTGCGTAAAGCATCTTTGTATTGAGCTTTTATTCTGCTTGTGTTGGCGAGGGTTTCTTGCCGCCGGTAAATATCTGGATGACAAAGCGTTTGCCGCGCCCTGCCAGTTTACCAATATCATCGCCGATGGCATAAAGTGCCGGCACCATCAACAGCGTGACGAAGAAGGCGATTAACACCCCGGACGCCAGCGCAATAACGATGGGCTGCAGGAAGGCGGCTTGAATAGACCGCTCAAACATCATGGGCATCAGACCAACAAAGGTAGTGACAGACGTCAGCAGGATGGGCCGGAAGCGAGCAACGCCTGCTTCGACAATGGCTTCTCGTATATCCATCCCGCGTTCACGCAGACGATTACAATAATCCACCAAAACAAGGTTGTCGTTGATCACCACACCCGCCGCGGCAGCGATGCCGAAATAGCTGAAGATCGCCATTGTCATATCAACAGCCATGTGGCCGAAGATTGCACCCACAAAGGCATATGGTATTGCCACCATGATTGCCAGCGGCTGCCAATAGCTTTTGAAAGCGATCGCCAGCAACATATACATGGCGAAAAATGCTGTCAGATACAGTCCCATGACTTGCTTGACAAAACGTGCCTGGCCCTCAGCTTGGCCAATACTGCCCCGAATAAGACCCGGATAATTTCGTTCCCACTCATCAAAGAAATTCTCTTCCAGATCTTCCATAATGTCGGAGCGGACATTTTCTTTCATGTCAGCGCTAACACGGGCTGCACGGTTCATATTCCACCGGACAATACGGGTAATGCCAGGGGCATACTCCAAGTTAGCAATAGATGTTAGTGGTACTTCCCGGCCATCGGTTGTCCTGACGCGAAAATTTTTCAGGCTTTCGATAGAGCGGCGCGATGAAACTGGATAGCGCACCATGACTTTAACGTCCTGGCCTTCACGTGGCACCCGTTGAACTTCTTCCCCGAAATAAGCCTGGCGCACCTGACGGGATACGTCAGAAAGCGTAAGGCCTAATTTTTCGGCGCCGGGTTTCAGCGTCAGACGTATCTCTTCTGAAGCACTGTCCAGATTGTTGCGAACGTCATAAAGTGTATCATATTCGCGCAACTTTGTTTCAAGGTCGGCAACTGCATCGCGTAGAAGGTCAAGGTCAGGATGGCGAACCGAAAGTTCGAAGTCCGGGTCGTTGTTTCCGTCTTCATATTCCACGGTAATCAGTTTCGCATCCGGGATCTCGCCCATCAGCTCGCGCAGTCGTATAGATGCGTCCTTGGTTGACATGTCACGCACTTCAGGCGGCGCAAGTTTGACAATAGCCAACACACTGTCGCGGCGCGACCGTGTGTACCAGTTTTCAATCAGTTGGCCTTCACCACCAGTACGGGCGTTCACTTCTTCGACTAAAGCTCTTTCAGCATCTTGCAATTGCGTAAGTACTTCCAGAGCTCGGCTGTAAGGCGACCCCTCGGGCATTTCGACGGTTACAGTGATCTCGTCCGATTCGAATTCGGGATTAAAGCTCTTCTTCACATATCCCAAACTGAACATGCCAAAACCAATGATCAAAATCGCAACAAAGATCGAGAAAGTCAGGTACCGATTTTGGATAGCCCACTGGCCAATGCCGCGGTATTTGGTTTGTGCGAAATTGGTTATGCCGTCAGCAATGGATTTTTGAAAGCGACCAAAAGCTCCCAGGTTTTCCCTAGGCTTCAGCGATGACAAATGTGCAGGAAGGATCAGGATCGATTCTACCAGTGAGAAAGCCAACGCCGTTATGACAACCCAGGTAATATTGCGGGTAAATTCGCTGGTGGAGCCGTCGATGAATACCCAAGGCAGAAACGCGATGATTGTGGTCAGAACGGCAAAGATAACCGGTTTGGCAACCAACTGGGTGCCAAACACAGCAGCCGTTATACCGCCGCCGGTCTTCTGGCTTTCGGTATGGATACTTTCGCCGACAACAATTGCGTCATCCACCACGATTCCGAGCACGAGCAAGAAGGCAAAGGTGGATAGCATGTTGAGCGAAACACCGAGGCTTGGCAAAAGGATAAAGGCGCCTGCGTATGCCGTTGCAATGCCGACAGCCACCCAAAAAGCGACTTTGGGCCGTAGGGTGAGCAGCAGAACGATCAATACCAAAATCAGGCCCCAAAAGGCAGCGCTGCCGATGGTCTTCATGCGGCCTTCAAAGGCTTCGTTATTATCGGTCCACAAGGTCAATTGAACGCCAGCGGGTAATGTCTCCCGGCGTTCTTCGATCCATTTAGTGACTGATTCAGACGCCGTTACAATGTCCATGATTTCGGTGGTCATAACTTGCAACAGAACAGCCTGTTCACCGTTCAGTGTGGCGAGTATTTCATTGTCTTCAAAACCATCGACAACCGTTGCAACATCCTTCACCCGGATGGTTGCTCCATCAGAGTTTTGACGTACAATAATATTGCCGAATTCTTTTTCAGTGTCGGCCATTGCGCGGGTTGCAATTGTAATTTCACCGGCTTCTGTTCTCACCTTACCGCCGGATGAATTAAAAGAACTATTGCGCATGGCGATTGCCACTTCAGCGAAGCTCATATTATAGCGTTGTAGCGATTCCTCGCTGACTTCAATTGATACTTCTTCGCGGCGCACACCAAACAGTTCAACGATTGATACTGCAGGTAATTGTGCTGCTTCACGTCGCAGTTGTTCCGACAGGCGCTTTAGCGCGCGCTCGCCGACGTCACCGTGGACAGCAATGCGAATAAACTCGTTGCGGTTTACCCATTGTTGCACCCGCGGCGGTTCTATGTCGCGTGGCAGCGAAGATATACCGTCCACTCGAATTTTCACGTCGTTCATAAACTGCGTGAAATCGACGCTTTGTTCGGCCAGAATATATATTTCACCGACGCCTTCAGCTGCGAACGAACGCACCCACTCAATATTATCGAGGTCACGCACCGATTCTTCAATTTTGGAGACGACCTGTTCTTCAATTTCCTGCGGACCAGCACCAGGCCAAGCCACAACAATTTGAAGACCAGGGAAGCGGACCTGCGGGAACATTTCACGTTCCATGGAGGTCAGGCCGATAACGCCTGCCATGAAGATGCCAAACATCAACAAGTTGGCGGCGACTTTATTACGAGCCCACCATTCAATAATGCCGTTCATAATGCCCCCTACCGTGATGCTGGTGCTGATGTGGATTGCCCAGCCGTACGCTCAATCGGCAGCGCCGGCATGCCATCAAACGCACTGCGAACTGGCGACGTGACAACCCTTTCGCCGGTAGCCAAACCACTGATTACCATTACCTGGGTGGCCGAGGTGGACAAAACGTTAACCGTGCGTATCTGTAATTTATTGTCATCACTGATCACATAAACACGGTCGTCACCGCGCAAAGCGGTTCTAGGGATCACCATCGTATCATGCGGTGTCACACCTTGAATTTCAGCAGTAACGAATAACCCAACAGCAAGCGGCATTCCTCTATCGGCAGCTGCGCCGTAGGGGTCTTCAACTTCTGCGATGGCGTAGACAAGACGTGTCTGGCTATCAACAGAGGCGTTTACACGCTTTATTTTTCCGGTCCAGGACCGTTTCTCACTACCGATATTGGCTGAAAATGTAACGTTAGGTGCTTGCCCTGGTTGCGCTACAAAGCCGATTGGCAGGGCCAGTTCGCCCAGTTGCGCATCAGTAAGGGGCAGTCGCACTTCAACAGTATTGGTGGCAAACACACGGCCGAGCGTAGTGCCGACGGAAACAAATTGGCCAACGCCGATATTGCGTTCCAGCACACGGCCCTCAAAGGGCACTTGAATTTTGGTGCGCGCTAGATCAAGCTTGGCGTTCTCCAAGTCCGCTTCAGCGGCCCGTAATTTAGCCTGAGCTTCCGCAACTTGCGGCTTGTTCAATGCAAGCGGCGTAGGTTCACCGTCAACAACCCAGTCTTTCCACTGTTTTGCCTTGATGCTGGCATCAGCCAGCTCCTGCTCGACGCGAACCGCAGCTTCGGCAACACGTGCTTCACTGCTTGTTACTGCAAGAAGATAATCTGCATCTTCAATTTGGATAAGGATTTCGCCCGGCGAAAACCTGCCGCCTTCCGCGAAAGAATTTGAGACTTTCACGATACGGCCGCTTACTTGTGGCACCAGACTGATGTTTGTTTTGGCGCGCACTTCCCCTTGCGTGCCTACAGACACAGTAATGCGTTCAGAACGCACTTTGTCCACATGCAGCGACACTGGGCGCGGCTCTTCGATTGTTTTTTCAGGGGCTTCTTTTGCTTGCGCCAGTACCATAACAGAACCGACACCCGCAGCTATGACCGCAAGCGGCATAACAACTTTGAGTATTTTCCTCACTTTGTCCTCGCAATTTTTTTGTCGTTTTTTATATAGTGACTTTTGTCACTCTTATTTATCTTCTTAGATATATATCAATATTATATGGGAGTCACTGACAAAAATTGAAGTCCTTTGCGACCAATCGAGTAAAAAAAATAATCAACGATTAAAATAGCCAATGCTGGAAATCTGCTTATTTTTGCTCATCAGGCGCTTAATTTATTCACGATTTGTGAAGATTTAAAGCTTATTATGCGGCTGAAACCGTATTCAAATAGGACATAAATTTTCCGTGTCAGGCCACCTTAATCCATACACCAACCACACTAAAGCTGATGTACAGGCGCAGGCAATGTTGCTGGACAACATCAACGAGGGTGTTGTTGTTCGCTGCGGTAACGAAGTGCTCTTTGCCAACAGTGCAATATTCAGGCTTCTTGGCGCGGAGCCTGATGATACATCTCAACTTGAAAAACGGATGGAAGAATGGATCCATCCCGACGACCTTCAGAAAATCAACGAGATGTACGATCAGAGAATGGCGGGAAAAGATGTTCCCACCACCTATGAATTCAGGTTGGTTCGTCTTGATGGCAGCTATATTTGGGTGTCCAGCCGCGCGATGCGTGCACAGTGGGCCGGAGAACCATGCCTCGTCGGATACCTGAATGATATTACTGACGAGATTGAAATCCGAAACAAACAAAAACTCAGCAGTGATTTGTTCAAAAATATATTCAACATAACGCCCGAGTTTATGTTGTTGTTTAGTTTAACAGACAACGAAGTGATCGACGTTAACCCGGCCTTTCTGAATATATTTGGCCATCGCAAAGACAAGGTTTTGGGGCATAGGGTCAGCGAACTTGGTATGTGGTCTGAGCCAACTTTTTTCGAACGGTTCATCGAGGAATTGAAAACAACCGCCTCCCTGACAGATATTCCGGCAGCGCTGGAAACCCGAGGTGGTATCATTCGACATTTTCGTTTGTTCGCCCGCCGCATCGACGGTGTGGCTGAACCATTGTTGCTGATGACTGGCCGTGATGTGACGGATGAGATGTCCCATGCCCGTGAACTTCAAAGAACCCGCGATGCCGCTGAACTATCAAATAGAACAAAGTCTGAATTTTTAGCCAACATGAGCCATGAACTGCGCACACCGCTGAATGCCATACTGGGCTTTTCGGAACTGATCCGGGACGGCGTTGGCGGAAACGCGCTGGCATCAAAATACCCGGAGTACGCCAGCGATATTCATAAAAGCGGCACTCACTTGTTGTCGATCATTAATGATATTCTGGATCTGTCGAAAGTGGAGGCCGGGAGACTGGAAGCACAAATCAGCGTACTTGATCCGATTCCGTGTCTGGAACTTTGCATGCGGTTGGTTCAACAGCGTGCAGTTGCAGCCCAGATCATGATCAGCAGCGAGCTGGATTTCCAAATTATGCTAAAAGCCGATGAACGGTTGTTGAAGCAAATCGGGTTAAACCTGCTGTCGAACGCGGTGAAATTTACCGATGCCGGGGGCAAGGTGTCTCTGACCCTAGCCAAAACCGCGGATGGCGGCGCCTGCCTGTCGGTTGAAGACACGGGCATAGGAATGACGGCAGTTGAAATTTCCGTTGCCAAAAGACCGTTCGGGCAGGTCGATTCGAGCCTTAGCCGTCGCCATGAGGGCTCTGGTCTTGGTTTGCCCTTGGTTGTTGCCTTTGTAGATAAATTGGGCGGCACCGTTTCGATTGAAAGCCGACCCGGTGTAGGCACCCGCGTAGCAGTCTACTTCCCTGCCAATAGTGTCTGTCACAGGACAGCGACGCTAGCGGAATCGGCCTGAATATAATGATGCACCGTATTAACTGCGGTTGATCGCACGCCACCCAATATCACTGCGACAAAAACCATCAGGCCATTCGATTTTTGAGACTGCTGAATAGGCCAGGTTTTTGGCTTCAACTACCGAAGGGGCCTGTGCAGTTACGTTCAAAACCCTGCCGCCGACAGCAATGATATTGCCGTTTTCTCGTTTGGTGCCAGCATGGAATATTTCAACATTTTCGTCGCTTGCCGCAATGTCGGTATTTTTAATCACCGAGCCTTTCGAGTATGAGCCGGGGTAGCCTTTGGCCGCCAGTACCACCGCCAACGCAGTATCCTCAGTCCAGCTGGCAGTTTGCGCTGCGAGTGAACCGTCAGCGGTGGCCATTAGAAGGGGAACAATGTCGCAGGTCATACGCATCATAAGTACTTGGCATTCAGGATCGCCGAACCTGCAATTATATTCGATGAGCTTGGGGCCGGTGTCTGTAATCATCAACCCGGCAAAGAGAACACCTTTGTAGGTGCATCCCATGTCAGCCATCGCAGCCGCTGTAGGTTCGATAATCTCTGCCATAACACGGTCAACCATTTGCTCGGTCATGACCGGTGCAGGTGAATAGGCCCCCATACCGCCGGTGTTTGGCCCTGTGTCGCCTTCACCCACTGCTTTGTGGTCTTGCGCGGTCGCTAGCGGCAGAGTTGTTTTTCCGTCCGCGAGGGCAAAGAAGCTGGCTTCTTCTCCGACCATAAACTCCTCGACCACCACTTCGCCTCCCGCTTCACCAAACCCGCCGTCGAACATCATATCGACTGCATCGTTTGCTTCCGGGATGGTAGCGGCAATGATAACGCCTTTACCGGCGGCAAGACCGTCAGCTTTCACCACAATGGGTGTGCCGCATTCGGCAATATATTGTTTGGCAGAATCCGGGTCGCTGAAGCGCCCGTACGCGGCAGTTGGAATATTGTAGCGGGCGCACATGTCTTTGGTGAAGCCTTTGGAACCTTCCAGCTGCGCCGCCGCTGCACTGGGGCCAAAAACCGGGATTCCCGCGGCGTTGAGAGCGTCAGCTATGCCGTCCACAAGCGGCGCTTCGGGGCCAACTACCACCAAGCCCACCTTCTGCTTCCGACAAAAATCAATCACAGCATCATGGTCGGTCGCATCAAGGTCAACGCAGGATGCGATGGTCTCGATACCGCCGTTTCCAGGCGCACAAAAAAGAGTTTCGACCAAGGGGCTTTGGCCAATTTTCCATGCCAATGCGTGTTCGCGGCCGCCTGACCCAATCAACAGTATATTCATTATTTACCCTTATTTGTCCTTTGTGGGGGCTCACTTCTTGAAAGCTTGCTTCTTGTATCATAGGTTTGGCACCACTCAAGTCTATAAGCGGCGAGGCATATAATTTGACCGAAGAATGGCCGGTATCGAACCTGCAAGAATATAGCGTATCTGATCTATCATCGGCGCTCAAACGGTCTGTTGAAGATCAGTTTGGTCTGGTGCGCGTTCGCGCTGAGCTTTCCGGGGTTAAGCCTGCGGCGTCCGGTCATCTGTATTTTGCCTTAAAGGATGACAAATCGGTTTTGGACGGTGTTTGTTGGCGTGGCAATGCCCAAAAATTGTCGTTTCGCCCTGAGGATGGCCTGGAAGTTATTTGCACCGGCAAACTGACCACCTATGCCGCACGGTCCAAATACCAGATGGTTGTCGAATCGATGGAGCCTGCGGGCGCTGGCGCGTTGATGGCACTCTTGGATGAACGGCGGAAAAAACTGGCTGCCGAGGGTCTGTTTGACGATGCCAGTAAACAGCCAATTCCATTTTTGCCGTCGGTGATCGGTGTTGTTACGTCGCCGACCGGCGCGGTTATTCGAGATATTCTCCACAGGTTAAACGACCGCTTTCCAAGGCGCGTGATTGTCTGGCCGGTGATGGTGCAGGGGCAGGCGGCAGCTGATCAGATCGCGGGTGCCATTGAAGGCTTCAATAGCCTGAAGCCGGGTAGCGGCGTGCCCAAACCAGATGTTTTGATCGTGGCGCGCGGTGGCGGCTCGATTGAAGACTTATGGGCTTTCAATGAAGAAGTGGTCGTGCGCGCCGCTGCGGCCAGCAAAATTCCGTTGATATCGGCAGTAGGCCACGAAACCGATACTACGCTGATTGATTTTGCCTCGGACCTGCGCGCGCCGACGCCGACGGGTGCCGCCGAGTTCGCCGTGCCGGTTCGGGAAGATTTATTGTTTTCCATCACAGATACCGGGCGGAGGCTGGCACTTCAAAAACAAAGTCTGGTTCAAGGCAGGCGCGACAAGCTGGACGCATTGGGCCGGGCTTTGCCGAGCCCATCTGATTTATTGGGCATGGTGCAACAGCGGTTCGATGATCTGTGCGACCGCCTACCGCGAGCACTTTCTTATATCGCTCGCAGTAAAGAAAGCACGCTTAACCGTGTTAGTGGTGCCCTGACCCCAGGAAGACTGAAACAAGCGGTGACATTTCATGGCAATGGGCTAGGTGTACTTAGCGGGCGGTTGCGCCCGGCTATTGATCGATTTTTGCGTGCAAAGAATGACGGACTTATGTCCACTGCGCGGGTACTGGACAGTTTATCGTTCGAGAGGATTCTAGACCGTGGGTTTGCTCTGGTTGAAAATGCCGACGGGTTGCCTGTTTCGCGGGCAGGCGCTCTAAGCGATGAGGACATGGTTTCTTTGCGATTTGCGGATGGTGCTCTGAAGGCTCAAATCGTCGGCGCGCCACTTGAAGGTGACGGCAAAAACCAACAACCGCAGCCGATCCGAAAAAAAACCAGACAGCAAGCGACCAAGTCCAAGAAATCAAAAAATACTCCCTCAAAGGATGACCTGTCACAGGGAAAACTTTTCTGAGCGACAAAGTGCGTGTGCCGTGATTTAGCCTTTTTTTTAGGAATGATACGACTGATGAGAAAAATACTGACCCTGTGTTTTGCGTTTAACTTTGTGTCCGTGCTGTTTGCAACCAGCGTGGCGGCAGCCCCCCAATTGAAAGGCGGTGCAACACAGGGCGGCATGCTTTGGGGAAAAGTGGAGCCGGGCACCAGTGTTCTGTTAGACGGCAACCTCGTCGATGTTCATGAAAGCGGTGTTTTTGTCATCGGGTTTGGTCGAGACCATATTGCGTCAGCCGAATTGGAATACAGGTACCGCGGCGGCGAAACAGACTCTCAAACTATAGCTATTGAACCGCGCGAATTTGATATTGAACGGGTTAACGGATTACCGCCGAAAACCGTTACACCGCCTCCGGAATGGACCGCGCGGCGTAAAATTGAAAATGGTCGCGTGCGATCTGCACGAGCGGTTATGATGCCAGAAACTCAGTGGGTTGCAGGCTTTCTAAAGCCGGCCGAGGGTAGATTTTCGGGATATTACGGCAGCCAGCGCATTCTTAACGGCGAGCCGCGCAGCCCCCATTACGGGCTTGATATCGCGGCCGATGTGGGCACGCCCATATGGGCCCCGGCTGGCGGTGTGGTCCGGTTGGCAGCGTCTGACTTTTTGCTTGAAGGCGGAATTGTTATTATCGATCACGGCATGGGTATCACCTCAACCCTGTTTCATATGAATTCTGTAACTGTTAAGGAAGGTGCCCGCGTTGAACAGGGCGACGAGATAGGCACTGTCGGTGCCAAAGGGCGCGCCAACGGACCCCATGTGGATTGGCGAGTGAATTGGAAGAATGTGAGGCTAGACCCCATGTTGGTGTTGGAAGAGGGAAAATGACGTGAAAATATTCTGGGCCGCTACTGCAATGGCGCCGTTTTTTCTAAGTGGCGGCGCGCTTTATGCGCAAGACGCTGACTCTGCTTTTTCTATCGAGGGATATGTGGGAGCGGTTACCGATTTCCGCGACCGAGGCCTTTCTCTGTCGGACGGGGATGTCGCGGTTATGGCGTCTGTTGGTGCGTTCCATGAGAGCGGCTTTTATTTTGGACTGGATGCCGCTAAAATTGATACTGCCAATATCGGGCCGGGCAACGGCGGCAATTTCCGCACCGAGTTTTTTGCGGGCTACTCACTTGATCGCGGCGACTATGTGTATGATCTCTCGGTTGAATTTGATAGTATTTACGGTGATACCACCCAGTATTATCCAGAATTCAAAGCCTCAATTTCCCGGGATTTTGGCATCGCTTTTACCCGTGTGGGCGCAGCCTATGCACCCGGTGGGCGCTGGAACAATCCGCAAAATCAAAGCTTTTATACCTATGCTGATTTGGAATTACCGGTGCCGACACTGCCTGCGCTGACGGTGGTTAGCCATGTGGGTCGCGACTTCCGCAGCGACGTTGGAAATATATGGGACTGGTCGGTTGGCTTGTCGCTGTTTGTTGGCGACGTTGAACTTAGTTTGTCTTACGACGATGCTTCACTTGACCAGCGGGCGGGCAACGGCGAAGTAATCTTCGGAGCGCGCTTTTACTTCTGATGCGCCAGCTGCGGCGCCTGGCCGATGTTTTCGTTTGCAGCAGCGGACGGTTTCACCCCACGCTCAACAGGGAAAATCATCTGAACAGACGTGCCAATATTTTTTTCAGATTTTATCTTTAATATACCACTATGTAGCTGCATAAGCGTACTGGCGAGCGGCAAACCAAGGCCGGTCCCCTCATGGGCGCGGGTAAGTGTAGTGCCCGCCTGACCAAAGGGTGTTAATGCAATCGCCAACTCCTGCTCATTCATGCCAACGCCGTCATCCTCAACTATAATTTCCAGACCGCCTTCCCGGTTTTTTCGAGACGACACGGTGATATGCCCACTTGCAGGTGTAAATTTCACTGCGTTGCTGAGAAGATTAAGCAATATTTGTTTGACCAGCCGCTGGTCACCGTACAAAAGCCGAGCTTTTTCCTGTACGGATGACTTCAGAGTAACCTTGCCAGCAATTGCTTTATTGTTCACCAGGGAACATGTGTCACTGATCAGCAGTTCCAGGTCGATAAATTCTTCCGTCAGTTGAAGTTGGCCCGATTCCACCTTCGACAGGTCAAGAATGTCATTGATAATATCCAGCAGCAACCTACCACTGTCGTTAATATGATTGGCATATTCGTCATATTGTCTGGCACCCAGATCGCCGAATAACCGGTGGGTCATGATTTCAGAGAAGCCCAAAATGGCATTGAGCGGCGTGCGCAGTTCGTGGCTCATGTTGGCCAGAAAATCGGATTTTGCTTTATTGGCCTGCTCGGCATTTAGGCGGGATTGAACCAGCGCTTTGTTGTGCTTGGTTTGCATAAATAGTGCGCCTGCGAGCATTAAGATAAAGACCACAGAGAAAATCAAAATAAGGTTGGAATTGGCTGATCGGGCATCGGTTAGTGCCAACTCGGCCTTTTGCTGTGCGACAACCGAATCCAGGCTATTGTGAAAGTGAGAAACACTTTCTGTAAATTCTTCGGATTGCTGATCAAGCTGAAGACGCCTGGTTTTATTTAGTTGGCGGAAGGCTTCATTTAATTTGCCTTCAGCACGCAGAATGTAGGCGTTTGTCAACATCGCGATTTCGCTGGTATCATAGTCAAGTTGAAGCGCCTTGAATATTTCCTGCGACCGGCTGAGATATTGCTTTGCTGCCACGGGATCATCCAGCTCGGCATGGCTTACTGCTGCCAGATCAAAAAGATGGGCTTTGGTAGTGGGGTCAATGTTGGCGTCAGATGTCGCCAGATTGATCAGTGCAAGTGTGCCCTTAAAGTCCCGTTGTTCGTATTTCAGCCACGCCAGGCCTTCGTATGCATAATAAAGCGTTTCAGGGTGGTCGTTCTGTTCAGCCACATCGAACAAAGCCCGGAAATATTTCTCGGCCGCTTCAAACTGGCGAGCATCCTGAAGGGTTATCGCCATATTATACAAAATAGACTCGCGGTCGAACGCGATACCGGTTTTTCTGGAAAGCTCAAGCGCCTGACTATAATATTCGGTTATATGATCCACATCGCCGATGCCGGCATATGTATATCCGAGCGTAGAGTATGCCAGCATCCGCATCCAGTTTCCGCGCAAGGTGTCTGGTAATGTCAGTGTGCTTGTGGTGAGTGCCGTCAACCCTTTGAGTGCATTTCCCTTGTCCATGCCGACAATTGCATCCAGCGAATCGACAAAAAACAAACTGTTCTCATTGCCGATTGAGTGGGCGAATTCTCTAACTGAAGCGATTTTCTTTTCAGCGTCTTCCAGCTGGCCATTTACCTGAGAGATGGAGGCAAATGCCAGGTCACTATATACTTTCAACTCATTGTCACCGGCCTCTACGGCGAGGGAACGGCCTATGGTGCCGTATTTTTCGAGACGTTCCACATTGCCGGAATCGATAGACAGATAGATCATTTCCTTGAGGACTTCGCACTGTTCCAGCGTTGAACTGGAACGGGCAAACAGGTCTTCCAGACTATTCATCCGCAGATGACTATCGGAGGACTCGGCCGCCAGCGTTGCGGTTAACAGTGTATCTACTGTGTCGGGTGTGTGGTGCTCCGCCGACAGGGTCGCTGGGGCAAACGGGGCGGTAGCTATCCAGATAAGCGCAGCCAGAGCTTTCAAGATTGGATAACTAAATTGATATAGTGTCTTCGACATTCACGCGCCGCCCATAAAGTCCGTTCCTCACAACCTACGAGAGTAGCACTGAAGTGCGAAAATAGGGTTAACGGGGTTGGTTTTTCTGGCGGTCGCGCCATTGTTCAAGTGCAGGTTTCACTCTTTCCATCAATGCGGGAATTATTGGTGTTGTGCCAGCAACAATATGCTCGTGAAGTGGTTTTTTGCGGTTGAATACGAGGCCGACTCCGTCGCCGGTGGTTAATTTCCCCCCGGCTTCTGACAGTATCAAATCGGCGGCCGCTACATCCCAGTCATTTTTAGGGCGCAGCGTCACACAGCAATCGAACTGTCCATCAGCGATCTGGCAAATTCTCAGTGCAATCGAGTTTGCCTGTTTAGCCACCATGCTCTCAGGCCAGGGCACAGGCCAAAATTTGCTGCTTTTGAACGCTGATGGATCACCCATCATTTTCGCTGACGCCAAATCGGTGCAACGCGATGTTGAAATGGGTGCGCCGTTTTTAGTGGCCCCTTTTCCAGTTTCAGCAAAATAAAAGGCTTCTTTCACCGGTGCATAGAAAGCGGCTAAGATTGGCTGTTGGTCTTGAACAAGCGAAACCGAAATGCCCCAGTCATCGCGCCCCGCCAGATAGGCGCGGGTTCCGTCGATGGGGTCGACAATCCATAACCGGCCACAACGCAGCCTCTCAGGTTGGTCTTCGGTTTCCTCAGATAGCCAACCGTATCCCGTTCGGTTTTGCATCAATGTTGTTCGCAAAAAATCGTCAACCGCAATGTCTGCCTCAGACACCGGATTGTCGGGGGATTTTTCCCAGACCTTAATATCGCGGGTGAAATAGGAAAGGGCAATACGGCCAGCTTCGCGGGTGACTTGTTTGATGAGCTTGACGTCGTCAACACGTTTCCAGGGGCAGCTATCTTCGTCGAAAATACTGTCAGCTTCTGAAGCGGCCACCGTCATGGCATTATCGCCTTTACTTCAAGGTAAACGGAACGGAAAGCCCATTAAGCGCCTGCGATCATCATGCCGTCTACGCGCACAGTTGGTGCGTTGGTTCCATATTTAAATTCAAGGTCTGATGCTGGCACAAGGGCCATAAACATATCCTTAAGATTGCCCGCAATAGTAATTTCGCTGACAGCTTCCGCCAGCTCGCCGTTCCTGATCCTGAAGCCTGCCGCGCCGCGGCTATAGTCGCCGGTTACACCGTTGACACCCATGCCGATCAGCTCGGTCACATAAAGCCCGTCTTTGATGTCAGCATAAAGCTCCGCCGGAGCCAGACTGCCCGCTGCCATATAAAGATTGCTGCTTGATATACCAGGCGCAGACGACGTGCCGCGAGAACCGTGCCCTGTAACCGGCAGGCCAAGTTGCCGTGCCGTTGCGCTGTTTAAAAGCCAGCTTTTTAAAGTACCGTTTTCCACCAGATTTGAGGCTTGTACCGCGACACCCTCGCCGTCGAAAAGCTTTGACGACAGGCCGCGCACGATCAGCGGATCATCAGTGATAGTAACGCCGTCTGCAAATATAGGTTTGCCCATCAGGTCTTTTAGAAAACTGGTACCACGTGCGACACTTGTGCCGGAAATGGCGCCAGAAAAATGTCCGACCAAGCTTTTGGCTTCGCGCGGATCAAATACCACCGGATACTGGCCGCTTTCAATTTTTGACGGGTTCAGTCGGTTGACCGCTTTTTCGCCGGCTGCGCGGCCTACATCCGTCGGTGATGCCAGGTCTTCAAAATGGCGCTTGCTGGAAAATTCATAGTCGCGCTCCATGCCGGTGCCGGTGCCAGCCACTGCCGAAACAGAGGTTGAGAAGCTGCTGCCACGGTAGTGCCCCGAGAAGCCATGACTGGTGACCAGTGAGATGGCCCAGGTTGAGGCGCTGGCTCCGGCGCCGTCTGAATTGGTGACACCGTCTACCGCCCGAGCCGCATCTTCCGCTTCGGCGGCAAGTTGCCGCAAGGTGTCAGCGGAAACTTCGGTGTCGTCGTATAGATCAAGCTCAGCGAACGGGCCGCTGTGCAGTCGGTCTTGAGGTGCCAAGCCACAATATTCGTCCTCAGGAACGGCTCTCGCCATTGCAAAGGTGCGGTCAACCAACTGGCTCAAGCTGTCGGGACGGCGGTCTGACGTGGATACCATCGCCTGCTGTTTACCGATGAGAATACGCAAACCAATGTCTTCGCCCTCGGAGCCTTCCACGTCTTCCAATTGTCCCTCGCGCCAACTTACGCCGCGGCTTCGGGCATCAACGGCGACAGCATCGGCCGCATCGGCGCCTTTTTTTCGGGCAGCTTTTACAAGGTCTTCGAGGATGGAGAGGGTTTGGTCAGCCATAAAGCGCACCTACTAAACGAACAGCATTGGTTAAACGAACAATATTGGCGCCAATAAGCCATAAAGGGCGGGTTCGTGCAATGGCGTTCACCCTATTTGATGGGATTTCAGCCTGCTCTGTAATTTAGTCTGTCGCTGTGCCTGTTGTGCCGGGTGCAGCAAGGTCTGCCACTAACAATTGTGCAGCTACATCTTTTGCTACGCCTGCACTGACTGCTGTTCCATTAATTTGCGCGGTGACGATGGCGCCTTCAAATAGTAATGCCAGCTGATTGGCCAGTGTTTCGGGGTTGTTAGCGCCTGCATCGACACACAAGCTGCGTATATAGCGCCATATCATTTTTTTGAAGCTTTTGCTGACGCCTCTCATTGGGGAATTGGTGTCTGAGTATTCGCCCACCACATTGACAAACATGCAACCAAAGAAGTTTTGGTCCGAGAACCATTTCTCCGCCGCATCAAAAACCGCAAGCACCCGGCCCTGGGGCGAATTTGAAAGTTGTTCTACGTCTCTCATGAACTCGTTTCGGAAAACGCTATCATGTTGCTGCAGGGCGGCAAGGATCAGTTCGTCTTTGGACCTAAAATGATTGTAGAGGGTTTTTTTGGAGACTTTAGCTTCACGCATGATCCGGTCCACACCCGTCGCATGGAAGCCGTGTTTGCAAAAAAGTTTTATGGCGACTTCGATAATATGGTCGCGCCGGCCCTGGATTGACATCGCTCACTCCATGAGAAACAGATTAGTTTCGTTAAATTGCATTATATACATAGCCTCAAAGATATATGATTGCCAGCGCTATTATTTATAAAGGCTGTTACAGCCACATACCGGCGATATCACGTTAATGAGAGCAGGCAATTTTTAGGATTGTCAAAGGAAACAGATCGGTTTACTTAGATAGGCAAGAGAAACAGATCGGTTTCCTTTGAGAGACTTAATCGCTCAATATTTAACAAACCTTCAAAGGGGTACTCCAAATGAAAAACTTTCTTATCGCAATCGCGACGTTCTTTTCCTTCACTGTAGCCGGAGCAACTGTTGTTTCTGCAGACAGCGTAACAAACAGCGTTGTTGGCATGCAGGGTTACGACCTTGTTTCATACCATAACAGCGAAAAGCCATTGCAAGGCAACGGCAATCATCTTGTGACCATCGACGGTGTGAATTATCTGTTCACTAATGAAGATAATAAAAAGAAATTCGCGGCTAACCCTAAAAAATATCTTCCAGCTTACGGCGGTTACTGCGCTTACGGTGCGTCTGTTGGTAAGAAATTTATCGGCGATCCTACTGTATGGAAAGTAGTTGGCGGCAAGCTTTATCTTAACCTGGACAACAACGTGAAAAGCATCTGGGTAAAAGACATTCCCGGCAACATCAGAAAAGCCAACGGCAAATGGAATAAAATCAAAGACGTTCCAGCTGGCGACCTTTAATCCCCCACTAGTTTGGGATCACTAACAGGCTTGTTGCCGCCGATTTCTCCACCGTGAGCGGCTGCAGGTTTTGAGTTTTGAGTACGAAAATGGCAGCCTCCCCCGGCTGCCATTTTTTATGCTGCTATGGGTGCGTGTCGGTAAATCTATATCAGATCACTATGTCAAGTTGCAGCGCCTGTATATGACTATCGTTTCAGAGGCGGCGTGTCATAGCTGAAACCCGCTTCTTCAAGTTCGGCGACCAGTGCCTCGGATTTTTCCATTTGCCCCAGTCCCCGGTAGGCCCTCGCCAAATTGTTTTTCGCTTTTAGGCTAATAGTACCTAATGCGCTCGTCAGGATTTCAACGACAGCTTCGCCATGTTTGCGCGCCGAGACGCCGCTGCGATCATCAGCTATGATATCTCCAAGCAAAAGATATATTTCGGAAATGTGGCTCAGGACACCATTACCGATTTTGAAAGCGTCGCTCTCATCGCTGTAGGCGACAATTAAGTTCCGCAAATTAGACCGTGCCAAATCGCTTTCCCCGTTCAAGTGGGACAAACGGGCTTCCAGGAGCTTCAGGCGATGCGAGGTTAGTCGACGGCCGGGTCTTGTATTATCTCGGGCCAGCGACACATCGATTTGACTGCGGGCCTTTTTAGCGGCGGCTTTCGCCACCGAGATTTGCCCTGTGCGGAACGCCAATTCGCCGTAATGTGTATAAGTCTGCGCAGAATCAGATAGCCAGAGTGTGTTTTTGGGATCCTTTGCCACAAGTAAGTCAAACCCGGCGGTTATCTTTTCATACAGTGTAAGAGTTGGCGAAATATTGCCCCGGACAGCATGTAATTTGGCCATGTTGGCCCACGATAAAAACAACCGCCGCTGCACGCGGTAATTGTTGGGTTCTTTGCTGATTAACGTCTCAAAAATGGCGAGTCGTTTGGTGTAATTCTCGCGCGCTTCTGCAAGCATTCCGGCCCGCAAATAAGCGTCCCCCAAATATTGATAACTACTGCCAAGATTGATAAACGCTTGTTTGTTATCGTTACTGCGGGCCGCAAGCAGCTCCCGCATCGCCACACTGGATTTACCGTATCTAATGGCCTGTTCCGGCTTTCTTCGTGGTCCAGCCATTAATCGGGTTAAGGTTGCTTCAGAGTCAGCGATTTTTTCCTGCCAAAATACCTGCGGGTTATCCTGCCAGTGCGGTTTCCAGTCCGCGCGCACAAAAGGCGGCTTTATGCGCATGTCCATGGCTGAACGGACGAGCTTTAGCCGCTCTCGGTAGTCAGTCTCGGCGCGGTCCAGCCGCCCCTGACGGTCGGCTAGATAGCCGGTAAAAAACAGATTGGTGGACAAGCGGTGCATGGCGAAGCCACTTTCGGGTTGACGCGCATAAAAACCGCGCGACAATTTAAGGGTTTCCTCGAATATTCTTTCGGCCCGTTCGCTGTCGCCTCGGCGATCCAGCATTTGGCCTAATCGCAGACGCGCGCCGGTGAGCGACGTCATTTGTTTTTCATTCAGTGAGGCAATGTCCCGCTTTTGATAGTAGGCCAGAATTTCATTGGTTATGACTTCCAGGCTGTCCAGGCTACCAATGGCCAATAATTCTTCGTAGACATTGTTCATCATGAAATGGGTAAGCTGTTCATTTTCAACCAGCCGTTGCTCTGCCTCAGTACTTTTGGCTTGTGCGGTTTGTGCTGCCTGTTCGGCGGCCTCCCGTGCATCAATTGCGTTAAATGTCAGTCCGCCCATAACCAGTAAACTGGCCATGGCAGCCAACGAGCCAATTGCCAGTCTTTGCTGTCGGCGTTTTTCATCGCGCTGGACAAGGTCATTGAGGCCAACACCCAGCATACCAGCAATGATTTTCATCAGGCCCATGCGTTTGCCGTCTGCCTCCGGTCGGATATCTGCGGCCAATCCCTCTGCCGACAGGCCTGCTTTTACTCCGTCTGTGTGAAAGTTGTGTAGCAGTGCATCGGGGAAGCATTCCCGCGACGGGTCGTCAGAAAACGGTATGCCATCGACGATAAGGCCCAATATATGGCCATCATCGCGCTTGCTTTTAAATTCGGCAATTTCGCGGTTTACAAGTTTGGATTGGGCGGCTTTCGGCGAGCATAATACGATCATAAACTCTGAAGAGTGTAGTGCGTCAAACAGGCGTTCGGTCATCCGGCCTGCGGCGGGCAGCTCGTCGCGGTCCCGAAATATTGGTGCTAATCGTTCGGGTACTGGGCCGTGTTCGGTGGCGCGGCCAATCAGGTTTGACGGGATTTTGTAAGCTTCCAACGACTTCAGCAGCCATTCAGCGCGCGCGCTATCGGCATGGCTGTAACTGATAAAAGCCTTATATTTGAAATTGCTCACGGACTTGTTTGACCCCCGCCATTCCAACCGTTGGATAGTGATCGTATCGTGCACGCTATGGCTGTCAAGCCAATCCGGAAATTGTGATGAACGCGGGTAATATGGCCAAACAATGCACCAGAAGTTTCTCTAGCTGGTTTCACCCGCCAACTCCCGGCGCCACGCCTCAAAGGCAGTTTCGTAGTAGCGCGGGTTAAACAGTTGCCAGGTGCCCAGTGATGCCGGGACGACAAAGCCTTTCGCGCCCTCTGCGGGCGTTTTTCCGGTACTGAATGACGCGCGCGCCTTTTCTTCCACAAAGTGCAGCAAATTCAAATAGTTCTCCAGATCACCCGCACGGGCGATCGCCCCGTGGCCGGTTACGATGGTGCGCTTCGGGTCGCTCAGCAAATGTTCCACCGATGTTGTTAGATGGCTTGGGATTGCATCCATATAATTGTGAAACAGGCCCGCCCACACCAAATCGCCTGCAAAAATCACCGAGGCATCATCCACAACAATAGCAAGATCGCTGGGCGTATGGCCCTTGAGCGGATGTAGCCTGATGGTGCGCCCGCCAAGGTCCATGGTTAAAATCGCGGTTTCATCGGTGATAATCCGGGTTGGCATCACCGGGCGAATGACGGGACGGGCAAACTGCGCGCCGTCTGGCGTTTGCCTGGCACCGGCATAGCGGTCAAAAATAAGCTGGTTGGTGGTGGCGGTGGCGATAATCTCGGGGCCGGTTGATCCCTGCTGGTATCCGGCCAATCCGCCGGTGTGGTCAGCATGGAAATGGGTGACGATCACATCGGTTACTGGCCTACCTGTCAGGCGCAGGGCTTGTGCCGCCAGCCACGCCGCCCCTTCGGGCCGGAACGAGCCGTCAATGGCAACAACTTTGTCCTCGCCCGCGATGATGCCGCCGTTGCACAGGGTGGCCATAGCCGCAGGGTTAAAGCTGCCGTCTGGGTTGAGGGGCGTGGAGACCACACCCCAAACGCCGGGTCCAACCTCTTCGATACGGGCGAAGGGTTGCTCTTCAACTATTTTGCCGAAGGCTGGGAAGCTTCGCGCGTTTGAGGCTGATGACATAACGGCTGTACCAAGCACTGCGCCGGTCGCTGCCATGCCAGTCATTACGCCGCGCCGCGAGAAACTGCCTTTATGATGTTTCATTTGATATCCCCTTAAACCCAACCACGATTGCGGAAAGCGTCTAGTGTTCGCACAAATTCCGTCATTTCTGCGGGTGTTCCTATGGAAAGCCGGTTCCAGCCGTCCTCGCTGGTCATGCGCCTGCCGACCAGAATGTTATTTTCCTTCATACGTCGCTGGTAACTGGCCAAATCGCTGCCGATGCGGTGCAGCAGGAAATTGGTGTGGCTGGGAATATAACCCAGGTCCAACCGGTCCAGCGCGTCGATCAAAATGGCCTTTCCCCGTGCGTTAGAGGCCAGGCTTTTGCCGTAATATGTTTTGTCCTTCAATGACGTGATGGCGGCCGCGACACCTGCGGCGCTGAGGTTATAAGTCGCAGCAAACGGGTTGATGCGTTTTGCGGTCTCGGGCGCGGCGATCCCGTAGCCAACCCGCATGCCTGCCATGCCGTATATTTTTGAAAAGGTGCGGGCGACGACAATATTCTCGCGGCCTGCTGCAACGTCCGCCGCAAGGCTCGCATAGCCATCGCTGTTCACCGCGTAATCATAGTATGCCTCGTCGATCAGGAACAAATGCGTGGGTGGTGCGCTTGTTATCCAGTCGCGAAGGGCGGCTTGGTCTACAATGGTGCCGGTGGGGTTGTTGGGGTTGCATATGTTAATCAGCAGCGGTCCGGGCGTGGCCTCGGCCTTCGCTCTCATGGCATTGATGTCAGTGACAAAACCTTTGCCCACAGGCACCGTGACAACAGCCATACCCTCTGCTTTGGCATAGCGCTGAACATCACCGAATGTGGGGTCGGGTTCAATAACCGCCGCGTTCACTTGTGCTGCAGCAGTAACAACCGCACGGATAACCCCGGTGGAGCCGTTGCCGAGCATAACCTGATCGGTGGGCACACCGTGATCGGCGGCAATCATGCTGCGTAGTTCAGCGATGGCATCATCGGCGTAGCGGTTGGCTTTGTTTTTAACCGCCAGGCGCGCACTTTCGGTTGCCAGCGGCGACATGCCCAGCGAATTTTCGTTATAATGCAACATCAGTTGCGGGGCATCGCGGCGGAACGGCAGCGTGTCGCCTTCTAGTGCCCTAAATGCCAACGCCGGACTTGCAAGCCCAGCAAGCAAAGCGCCTGCGCCGATGCCGCCAAGCAGTTTCCTGCGAGACAGGTTTTTAACGTTCATGCCCATGATGTTGCCCCTGTGTTGCCCCGGTGAATTGTGAATTTCAACTATGACAGAGCAAGGGGGTCTTCTCAAAGGCAATTTATCGGCTAGCAAAAACGCCCAAAATGAGGAACGATCTTTGCGACGGCTAATCCAAATAGTCAGGGAACTTGGGCAGGGAGTCGAAGTCGGCTTTCTCATGCTGAATGATCACGCGCGCCTGTTCCTTCTCCGCCATTTCGGCAAATAGGCGCAGTGAGGGAACCGTTGCCTCTGCGTCAAAATTGAAAGTGGGGATTGCATCCATTTTCCGGCCTTCCGCGAATATATGAAGGTCGCCGGAAAACAAGAGTGCGCCCGCCTTATCCAATTTGAGTGTCAATACCGAATGGCCCGGTGTGTGGCCGGGCAGGGATGTGATCACCGCGCTGCCGTCGCCGAATACGTCATAATTGTCGTCGAACTGAAGGGTCTTTGCGTCCTTGAGGGCGATATAGTCCTCATGGCCTTGTGGCTTTTCCTCGGCAAACATGAAGGCGCGCTCAGTGCGGTTAACGATCCATGTTGAGGCAGCGAAAAGCCCCGCGTTACCGCTATGATCCGGGTGCCAGTGCGAGATCGACAGAAAGTCAATATCGGCGGTGGCAAGCCCCAAGTCAGCCAGCTGGTCGGTCAGTTTTCGTTTCATCGTGAAATGAAAATTGTCGCCTATTCCTTCCGGCGTGTCAGCAAGTGACTGCTCCATTCCCGTATCCCACAATAAGTCACCTTTTGGGTGGCGAATGAGAAAGCAGGGATTCGCCAAGACGATGCTTTGGCCGTCAAACCGGCCTTTGTTGTCAAAGGGTGCCATGTCGGCAACATCAACGGCGCCGCAGTCCAGTGTATAAAGCTTGATGCTGTCATCTGCCGATGCTGCATGCGTTGTCACGGCCAGTAGCGCCGTAGATATGTATGAGAATATTTTTTTCATCTGTTTCTGCTAGATTGTTTAAGTTGATTTGCAAATAGAAAACTTTTTCTTATAGGCGAACAGGAATATCTGAAGAATAAACTTTGCCTGTAGGGTTTTTTGCTCCTGCTTCCTCCAATTCTTTCACAAACATATCAACCAAATCAGAAGGTTTATCAGTTGGGCCAATGATAACTCTTTCTATTAAATCGCCTATACCAGCCTCATAATCTTGATCAGGTTGACTCTCTAGCGGTAGTTTATAAACCGGTTGAGGTACTCCAGAAATAACTTCTGTTTCAGGCTTTAAGTCTTGTGGGGTAAAAATAGTAGGGCAAAGCGCAACGCGCCATTCACGTTCATCGTAAAAGGCTTGATGCTTTAAGCATAAGGATAGCGATAGAAACGAGAGCATTAAATTGTTTAGCGTTGCACCATAGCCGATTTTTCTTAGAAATTCGTGATTTTCAATCGCATTTCCCACAACTGTTTTGAAACTATGATCTATCTCATCGTTTGATAGGTAAAGTGAAGGGTAGGTATTAGTTTGGTATAATTGTGAATGCTGGAGAATTGGGTCACTTTTAAAAACCAGGGCTACACCTGCTCTAGAACTATATCCTCGCCACATTGACAGCCGCCCATGATGGTCATCATTTATATCATGTTCAGAAACGCAAGTTAGATATGTGTTGTCTGCCAAATTTACGAAGTATCTGTTATACAGGTCGCGCATAAATTTACTTGAAGCTATAGGTGTTTCAGTCTTTTCGGCGGCAATTGCTGAAATTATTGGCCAGAATTCGTGAGTCAGCTGATCATTTGATGCATCAAAAAAGAATTGTTTAGTACGAGTTTCTCCATGTTTTATCTCTGAAACATCATTCATAAGGGATGCTTTTCGCATCCACATTTGCTTGTTTCGAATGATGGATAAGGCAGCTGTAGCATCAGTGTAATGAGCGAAGTGAATATTTTGACCGTCCAGTCGTTCTCTTTCTTTTTCAATATGAGGAAAGAAAATATTGCTGATCAGCTTTAAATGCTCATCGTTCATTTCCAAATTTTGTCGCCGCTGCCGGGGATGCCGAGGCTTTCCCACATCTTGTCCACTCGCTCGACCACACCGTCGTCCATCTTGATTTTTTTGCCCCATTCGCGGTGGGTTTCGTTGCCAATTTTGTTGGTGGCGTCCAGCCCCAGCTTGCCGCCAAGGCCACTTTCAGGGCTGGCGAAATCCAGGTAATCGATCGGGGTGTTTTCAACTGTCACGATGTCGCGCACCGGGTCCATGCGGGTGCTGATCGCCCACATCACGTCTTTCCAGTCACGGCAATCAATGTCGTCGTCCACCACAATGACAAATTTGGTGTAAACAAACTGCCGCAGGTATGACCACACCCCGGTCATGATGCGTTTGGCGTGGCCTGCGTAGGCCTTTTTGATGCTGACAACCGCGATGCGGTAGCTGCAGCCCTCCGGCGGCAACCAAAAATCCACCACTTCGGGGTATTGCTGTTGCAACAGCGGAATGAAAACCTCGTTTAAGGCTTCACCCAGCACGCTGGGCTCGTCCGGCGGGCGGCCGGTATAGGTGCTCAGGTAAATCGGGTCTTTGCGCATGGTAATGGCGGTGACAGTGAAAACCGGGAATTTCTCGACGCTGTTATAATAGCCGGTATGGTCGCCGTAAGGCCCTTCGGCGCCGTATTCATCAAGGCTGACATAGCCCTCCAGCACAATCTCTGCGGTGGCAGGCACCTGCAGGGGTACGGTTTTACAGTCCACCAGCGGCACTTTTTTGCCTCTGAGCAGCCCGGCAAACTGATATTCGCTCAGGGTGTCGGGCACAGGCGTAACAGCCGCCAATATAGTGCCGGGGTCAGCGCCGATAACCACAGCGGCGGGCACAGGCTCGCGGCTAATCTCTTTCCAGCGCTCATATTGCTGGGCACCGCCCCGATGCTTTAGCCAGCGCATCAGGGTTTTGTTCTTGCCCAAGCGCTGCATCCGGTAGATGCCCAGATTGTAATTATCTTCGGCTTTGTCGGTCGGGCCTTTTGTTACCACAAGCGGCCAGGTGATCAGCGGCGCGGGTTCGCCGGGCCAGCAGGTTTGTATGGGCAGGTTATAGAGGTCGATGTCATCGCCGGTGAGCACCACATCCTGCACCGGGCCTTTTTTCACCCGTTTAGGGCGCATGGATAGTACCTGTTTGGCCAGCGGCAACATGCTGAGGGCATCTTTCACCCCGCGCGGGGGTTCGGGTTGCCTGAGAAACGCCAGTGTTTCACCGACTTCGCGCAGCTCACCCGGTTCGCGGTTCATGCCCCAGGCCACACGCTCAACAGTGCCGAACAGGTTCACCAGCACCGGCATGGACGATTTTTCACCGCGCTCGTTGATCACATTCTCAAACAGGATCGCCGGGCCGCCTTCAGCCAGCACCCGGGTTTGAATTTCGGTCATCTCCAACTCGGTGGAAACGGGTTCGGTTACCCGGACCAGCCGTCCTTCGGCCTCCAGCCGGTCGATAAACTCTCTGAGGGAATCATATGCCATATCACGCTTATAAATCAGCTTATCACCTTGTGCTAGCGCAGAAATCTATTCACTATAGGTAAAATTGATGGGAGCAAATGATGGCTGAAACTATGGGAACGCCGATAACCAAAGGCGTTGGTTTTATAATCCGGGTTGGTTGGGAGGCAAAAGCCTACCGCGTAAGCCACGCCGTATACCGCCGTTACCGGATTTATAGTGCCCTCTTGTTTATGCTGGCAATCATAGTAGGCGTGATAGTCTCGTATGGGGCCGAATTCGTTTTGTTCGAATATATTGTGCCATTGGTCAACAAGATTAATACCATTATTAAGGATCACCCTCAAATTTTTCGGTTAATGGTATACCTGAGCACGTTGGTTCTGGGCGGGCTTATCTATTTGCATTTGCGCGGGAAAGTCGGCGCGAAGCTTGTGGCGGACAGCGCCCCCTTGGACGAGGGTGCCAGCTTTATGGAACAGCGCCGCCGGAGCGCGTTGGTGCGCAAACGAGCGTGGACCCTTGTTGTGCTGTTGCTGGCGGTTATTCTTTTTGCGCCCATAGATATGAGCCTGTCATTACAGGCATTTCTTGCCATCATTCCGGCATATCTTTTGGCGGAGGGGATTTATTTCAAGGTCACAAAATCCGGGTAAAACCAGCATGTTTTATTGGTAACAAGATACTGAAAACATCACTAGAGGTTTGAAAATACAACGCTTTATTTGGCGAACAGCTGGCTTGGGTCTTTGAAGGCTTTAAATTCCAGCGCATTGCCCGCCGGGTCCCGGAAAAACATAGTGGCCTGCTCGCCAACTTCGCCTTTGAAACGGATTTTTGGTTTGATCACAAACACCGTGTTAGCCGCTTCCAGTTTGGTGGCCAATTTTTGCCAATCACCCCAATCCAGCACACATCCATAGTGAAAGCTGGGCACCGCATCACCGTCAACGCCGTTGCTGTCTGGCTGTCCAACTGGCGTACCCAGATGCACCACAAACTGGTGGCCAAACAGGTCAAAATCGACCCATTTGTTCGATGATCGCCCTTCAGGGCAACCCAGCAGGCCGCCGTAAAAGGCCCGGGCTGCTGCGAGGTCATCGACCGGAACAGCCAGATGAAACGGTGTAAGCGCGTGGGTGGTCACGGCGGGTTCTCCTGTTTTTTGGCCTATTTTTATGGCCTACTTTTTGGGCATCAGTTCCAACACCGCCAGCGTCATGGCGCGCACACCTGCTTTAATCGATGGTTCCGGCTCAATTTTAAAGAAGGGCGAATGATGACCCGCAACCCGCGGCCCGCCGTTTTTCTCTGCGTCAAGGTCGGCCTGCGATGTGCCGCCAACGGCGAAATAAAACCCGGGGACGGGCGGTTCAACATTGGTGAAATAGGGGAAGTCCTCGGCCCCCATGCCGCGCTGGATTGCTGGTGCGGTGCGGTCTTCGCCGAATGCGCGCTCAAACACCGGGCCCAAACGGGCAGCAAGCGCTTCATCATTGTAGGTTGTCGGTGTTGCCTCCACCGACAGGTCAACTTTTGGCAGGCGGTCTTCAGGCAGTCCGGCAACTCGGCCCATGTTTTCGGCGATGCGCTTGATGCCTTGCAACAGTTTTTCCCGAACCGCCTCATCGTTCGAGCGCACGGTTAGCTGCAGGTCAGCATGGTCTGAAATGATATTATGCTTGCGGCCCGCGTGGAAGGAACCAACGGTCACCACACCGGGCTCAAGCGGGGAAATTTCTCGCGAAACCAGGGTTTGCAGCGCGCCTACAATCTGCGACGCCAACACAATAGGGTCGTTACCCAAATGCGGCGATGCGCCGTGTGTGCCGGTGCCGTACACCCGGATATCGACGCTGTCGGAACTGGAGTAGGTAAGCCCCGAACCATATATGATGGTTCCGGCTGGCTCGCCTGCCGCAACATGCAGTGCCAGCGCATAATCGGGCCTGCCAAATCGCTGGTATAGATTGTCTTCAACCATCGCCTTGGCGCCGCCGATGCGTTCTTCTGCTGGTTGGCCGATTAGCATCAACGTTCCTGACCATTGGTCGCGCATCGCCGCCAACCTGCGGGCAGTGCCCACTAGCGAGGTCATATGCATATCGTGGCCGCAGGCATGCATAACAGGCATTTCTATGCCGTTGATGTTGGTTTGGGTAACTTTTGATGGGTAAGCAACGCCGCTGTTTTCCTCAACAGGCAGGCCGTCCATGTCGGCGCGCACCAGCACTTGCGGGCCGTCGCCGTTTTTCATCATGGCAACAATGCCTGTGCCGCCAACCCCGGGGGTTACGGTGAAACCAAGCGACGTTAGCTCTTGGGCCAGCCGCGCTGCAGTTTTGGTTTCAACATAAGAAAGTTCAGGATTTTGATGAAAATGGGTAAACAGGGGCTCAAGGTACGCATAGTCGCTGGTGATCGCATCGGTCAGGTCGTCGGCTTGCGCTGTGGTTGTCATGACCGCCGCAACCAGTGCGCTGCTCGCCAGTAAGTTTTTAAGCGTTGATTGAAGCATTATTGTTTCCCCGTTAATTCTGTTTGTTCGACTATATCATCTGATATCGGATTAGGCGATATCACCGAAATGTTTGAGTGCTGCTGGCGCGATAATATCGCCCCACTCCTGGACAAAATGACCAGCTTCCGCCAGCTCCAGTGGTTCAGGGCAATTTTTGATAAGCTTTCGCAGCATGTGCATGGCAGGTGGGCCCAAAACCGGGTCTTGCATGCCGATGGCCATGAAGCTTTCACCTGCCCATTCGGCTGACCAAAAAGCCGCTGCGCGCTTGGATGTATTCACGCCCTCCATATCCGGTTCGGTCATCACAAGGGCCGGGAATTTGCGAGCACCGGCTTTATACAGGTCGTCAGGGAACGGTGCATCATAGGCGGCCACCTCGGCCTCGGAAAGAGGGGGCGTTGCCCGCTTCATGATGGCGCCGATGGGCAGGTTCGGCGTGTTGGCCACATAGTCGCGCCATGCTTTGAAACCGTCGCTGGAGCCCATGCCCACAGCAAGCCCTGTGTTCATAACAATCAGGCGTGTGAAACGGGTTTTCATATCCATTGGCAGGGTAAGACCCAAAAGCCCGCCCCAATCCTGGCACACCAGGGTTATGTTTTGCAGGTCCAGCCTCTCGATAAAGCGCAGCAGATAGTTGCGGTGGAAGTGGAAGGTGTAATCACTGTCTTTCACCGGTTTGTCGGACCGGCCGAACCCGACAAGATCGGGGGCGATAACCCGCGCGCCAGAGCTGGTGAAATGCGGGATCATATGGCGGTAAAGATAAGACCAACTGGGTTCGCCGTGCAGACACAGGAACACTCTATCTGCATCTTTGGGGCCTTCATCCACATAGGCGATGCGGATATCTGCGTAACCATCCAGCCCTTCTATATAGTTGGCATCATACGGCCAATCGGGCAAATTTTCGAAACGCTCATCGGGCGTGCGGACGGTTTCCATTGGATTTCCTCTCTATATGTCAGCAAAAGCTTCATTTAGAGCGTGAATTAGACTGTGGCCGGGCGCAAGCAACTTTTTTTACAAGTTTGGAATTGTGTCGTTGACTCGTGCAGGGCGCTTCGGTATTCACGGCGACGGAGAGGTGGCTGAGTGGCTGAAAGCGCTCCCCTGCTAAGGGAGTATACTGGAAACGGTATCGTGGGTTCGAATCCCATCCTCTCCGCCATATCAATTTTATTGTTTAAACTCAATGACTTACTGGATTTGCAAGATATTGCTTCTAAGGTTGGCTCGTTGGGTTTGACGTTGCCTTGCGAATTGAGGCGCCGCTCATCGGTTTATCGGGCATCCAAAGTGCCTTCGATAATATTCCATTATCGAAAGTCACTCTATGGTGCACAACTCTTTAGCCCAATTTAATATGGCCCACTTTTGGCCAAAAGCGGGCATAAGCCAAGCGACTTTAAATTGCCCTAAACGGTCACACAGGTACTGAAGTAGCCCCCAAATTAATTGGTTTCTAGCGGGAATTCTATGGCCCTCACTGAACAAAGGGGTAATGTGTTGGATCCAGCAGCGATATAGTTGATCAGCGCTTTGATCCGTCGGTTTGGTTTGAGCTGCAACCAAGATCGACTATTTCGGCTCTGTCGCCGCCAAACAACGCATTACAAATTAGCCCATGATGTCGACATTGTTTCGCGCCAGTGTCATGCGTTTGATAAGTGTGGCTCGATTGCTCCGAATAAAAATATTACTAAATTGGTAATACCAATTTTATGTAATTGGTCAATTATAAGGGTTGACAATATATAAAAAATTGGTTCTCTATGTCAGCATGTCATAATTAGATTGATATCAGAGGGGAAGTTACATGCGTGCAGATCAAGAAATACTTCAAACAAGCTCACTTAAACAATTTCGGCTTGCGAAACCATTACTGTTGTTAGGAACGGCTATTTCAATCATGGCTGTGCCGTCACTGGCATCTGCACAAGATGCTGAAGATGGTGAAGATATCGAAGAGATTGTAGTTACTGGTATCATAGGATCTCTTAGAAGTGCGCTCGCGGAAAAACGGTCTGCAGCCAGTTTGGTTGAAGTTATCCAGGCCCACGATATCGGAAAGTTGCCTGACCAAAATCTCGCCGAAGTACTTGAGAATATCACGGGCATTCAAATTACGAGAACGGCTGGTGTTGGAACAGGGGTTCAAATTCGTGGCACTAATGCAAACCGTACGGAGATCAACGGTGTTTCCACCGTGGGCTCTGGTTCTGGCCGTGGCGGCATCAGCTTCGAAGATGTTTCTGCATCAATCATTTCAGCTGTTGAAGTCATTAAAGCATCAGAGGCAAAAACGATTGAAGGTTCAGTGGGTGGCACCATCAACCTTAGAACAATTCGCCCTCTTGATTTGAGCGAGCCGTTGTTGGCTTTTCGCGCTCAAGGCGAAAATAGCAATCTTGCCGATACTGTAACACCAAGATTTTCCGGTACAGTTGGTAATAGTTGGGACACAAATATCGGCAAATTCGGCGCCGTTGTTAGCGTAAGCTACGCTGAACAAGAAGCGGTTTCATTCCGTCCCCGTGTTGACCGCGACGGCGGCCTGGTCGAAAATGTGAATGCCGATGTTATTAGGGGCGGCAATTTACAAGATCCAGCCGACCGACCCGCGGCTCAAGCCTTCGATTTTCTCGGCATCCAATTCCTTAACCAGGAACTAGAGAATTTTGAATATGAGACCTTGAACATCGCTGGCTCGTTAGAGTGGGCGCCAAATGATAACGTGAAATTTTATTTTGATGCGATTATCAATGACCAAGAACGCAGACAAGACAGTTCAAGAATTCAGGGATCCGGTGTCAGCAGTGTGCGGGACATAAACGTTCCGGACACCTTTGAAACAGTCAACTTTGGTTCGCTAGACGGTGTAGACTTGGGCAGTATTCAAGTGGCCACTAGTGGAACAATTCAGCCAGATTTATCGGTTGACGATGACGATCCAAATTTACGTTTCTCGAGCGATACAGGTGCGCGTATCACTGACAGCAGAGTCTTCAGGTTGGGCACAGATTGGTCTACCGGAAGGTTCTCAGGTCGAGTAGAAGGGTCAATTTCAACGTCTGACACAGTCAACCCTAACCTAAGCACTACATTGAACTTTATTAACCCAAATCCTCTTACGCCTCTTGACGGCTCTAGTAATGATAACAGCGTTCCGTTCATTTATGATTTTACTGACGGCGCGTTAGCTTTTGGGGTGGATTTTGATTCACCGTTCGCACCAACGGTGGCGGATTTAACTAATCCCAACAACGTTGTACTGGATGCGGTAACTGTAGGTCGTAACAGCACAGAAAACGAAGAAATCGCATTTCGTGCAGATTTTTCTTACGACATGGAGGACAATAGCTTCTTCGACAATACGATTACCTCGGTTGATTTTGGTTATCGTTATAACAAGACTTCAAGTATTTTTGACCGAGTTCGTTCAAGCATTGGCTTAAGCCGAATAGGGGATAGCCCTAATGGCTCACTATTCTCGGAGCTTCTTGTTCCCGGTCCGTCTAACTTTGGTGATGCCGATGGCAGAGAACTGGCGTTTACAGATTTTCTTGTCATCGACCCGGATCTAGCTTTTTCTGATCCAGACGGAACGTTGAACATCCTGCAAGCTGCCCTTGCATCACAGCCTGGCGCGAGATCTTTATCAGACCCTTCGTCTGATAATTCTGCCTTCTTTGATATCGAGGAAAAAACCCACGCCGCTTATGCGCAGGTTAACTTTGAGTTCGGTATCCTGCGCGGGAATTTTGGTCTACGTTACGTAGACACAAAAATTGATTCGCTAGGTAACTCTATTATCGGCAATGCGGTAAATCAGGTTGTGACAAGCGGCGGTTATAAAGAATGGTTGCCGCGTCTTAACTTGGCTGCAGACCTACGCGAAGATGTACAAATTCGCGCAAGTTGGGGTGAAGATATCAGGCGTCCTGATTTTAACGATTTGTCGACCTCAGTGGTGTTTCCTACCGGACCGAACAATGCCGTGGAAATTGGTAACCCAAACTTGGCACCAGAAACAGTAACGTCATTTGATGTTTCAGCGGAATGGTATTTCGCACCTGCTTCGGTATTGAGTGTCGGGTTTTTCCACAAGGAGCGTTCAAACCTATTTGTTACCCAATTGGAAGATGTTCCAGTGGACGGAAATGGTTTCCGTGACATCACCGACCCCTGTGAAGGCGGCGGCATCTTCAACCCAATTCCTGATCGTAATGTTTTGTCTGATCAACCTGGAAATGGATTATGTGTTCCAATTGAGACAATTATTAATGACTCTGGAAAAACGACACAAACAGGTTTTGAATTTTCATTCCAGTACAGCCTTACGGAATGGGAAGACAGGCTTGGTAGTTTTGGTTGGATGTCAGGCTTCGGTGTTATAGCCAACTATACTATCCAGGATTTCGATGGCGGTGATGCCACTAACAGCTCTGCGTCTCGCGGAACAGATGTCTTTAACGCGATAAACGGTATTTATGACGACGCTAATTTTGTACCGGTTACGGCGGTACAAGGTCTTCTTGATCTCTCTGAAAATGCATACAACGCCACTCTGTTCTATGAGAAGTATGGCATTTCAGCCAGAGCTCGCTACACGTGGCGCGAAGCATTCCGCACCGATGACACAGCTGCTGGTGCATCTCGCAACAGTACGTTAGGATTTCCGGTTACTACAGCGAGTAGGGGGCAGTTAAATGCCAGCATTAATTATGCTGTTACTGAGCAGCTAAGTGTTGGAATTGAAGCCGTAAACCTCACTAAATCCAGTATTCGGCAGTTTTGTGTAAATGATGACGCGCTCTTGTGCTTCCAGGGTCTGCCGGACCGGAGAATTACTTTTGGCGCGAGCTACAGGTTTTAGAAAGCTCTTCAGTCATTATGGTAAAGCACAGTGCTCACTCGAGCGCTGTGCTTTACTTGTTTGATCCGAAAATTGGTGTGGACAATAAGACTAGTTTGCCTACAATTGGTATAGATTAAAGCTGGGGACACCATGGCCGATAAACGATTATACCATAAAGTAGCAAATCAATTGCTTGAACTTATAGACTCGGGTGTTTTTCCGCCCGGAAGCCGGTTGCCAGGGGAACGCGATCTCGCCGAAAAATTTGGAGTTAGCCGTGTATCCATTCGCGAGGCAGAGATTGCATTGCAAGCACAGGGCCGCCTGGAAATCAAAGTTGGTTCTGGCGCATATGTCCTTGATGGTAGTGATCAACCGTTCAATGGGCTACCAAAGGTGGGGCCGTTCGAGCTAACCGAGGCACGTGCCCTTTTTGAAGCCGAGTCCGCGGCTCTTGCCGCACCTATTATATCCGACGAAGCTATTGAAGAATTAGAAGGTTATATCAAGATAATGTCCGGCAATACTTCTGCGGACATGTCACCGGAAGAGGCTGATGAAGCTTTTCATATGACCATTGCGCGGGCCACTAATAACCACGCCATCAATTTTGTGATTAGCAGTATGTGGAAAATGCGGGCCGAGGCCGCACAGCTTCAAACAGTGTATCGCTCGGTGTGCGACAAGGACAGTAGTCACCGCGAGCAAGAGCATCAGGCTATACTTGACGCTCTAAAAAATAGGGATTCTTCACAGGCGCGGACGGCAATGCGGGCTCACTTTACTCGTATGATTGAAGCTTTGCTAGTCGCATCGGAAGAGGAAGCTTATCAAGAAGTAAAGCGCAAATCGTCCGAAAGCCGGTCTCGGTTCCTGCTGTCAGCCCAATTGGACTAATTTTCTTCTCCTAATATTTATTTGCATACCAATTACTAAAATTGGTCAACATAATTGGTTGACAATTTTGGTAATGTTGGTGATACTTCAATCAAATAAATCACCTGTCCGGTTAGACAGGCGGGGGGAGTGAAATGTCGAAACAAGTTGCTAAAGTCAGCGCAATGGGTGCCCTGCTCGTCATGGCTCTTACACTCTTTGGGTGCGCGACAAGCGCCGACGAAATATTGGTTGAAGACCAGAAAGCCTACAATGAAGCCCTTAAAAATATAAAGCCCGGTGATACCATTAAACTTGCGGATGGTGTTTGGCGCGATTTTGAGATTATTTTCACAGGGAATGGATCGGCTGAAAAGCCAATTACGTTAACTGCGCAAACCAAAGGCCGGGTCATCCTGTCCGGACAATCAAACTTGCGGCTTGCTGGTGAGTATCTGGTCGTGTCGGGTCTGGTTTTTAAAAATGGGTTCACGCCGACCAGTGAGGTTGTTTCGTTCCGCCGAAGTAAAGACGATTTAGCAAATAATTCTAGGGTCACTGAGATCGTGATCGATAATTACAATCAACCTGAACGATATGAAGTCGATTTCTGGGTGATGATGTACGGAAAGAACAACCGGTTCGACCACAACCACCTCGTAGGGAAACGCAACAAAGGCGTCACTATGGCGGTGCGCCTCAACACAACAGACAGCCAGGAAAATCACCACCGTATTGACCATAATTATTTCGGTCCCAGGCCTATTCTAGGGTCAAATGGCGGCGAAACCCTTCGGATCGGCACAAGCCATTACTCGCGGACCAATTCTTTCACAATTGTCGAGAACAACTATTTTGATCGTTGCGACGGCGAGCTGGAAATTATTTCCAATAAATCCGGCAAAAACATTTTTCGCAGCAACACATTTTACCAATCGCGCGGCACGCTCACCATGCGGCACGGCAATAATAACCTTGTCGAAGGCAATATATTTTTCGGGAATGGAGCAGATCATACCGGCGGTATCCGCGTGATTAATGGCGGTCAAACCATTCGCAATAATTATATGGAAGGTTTGAAAGGCACGCGTTTTGGTGGTGCATTTGTTGTCATGAACGGCGTCCCTAATTCACCTATTAACCGCTACGATCAAGTTAAGGATGCGGACATATTCGGTAATACGATCGTTGACAGTGACAATATCCAACTTGCGGCCGGGAGTGACGCTGAACGAAGTGCGGCTCCTGTTGACAGTCGGTTCGCCAACAATTTGATCTACAATGAAGATGGCCGCGATACTTTCACAATATATGACGACGTGTCCGGCATCGACTTTACAGATAACGTTATCGGTCGTGCACCACCACAAAGTCTGGCGTCCGGGTTCCAGATGATGGACATCAAAATGACACGGGCGGAAAACGGCCTCCTATATGCGGACGGCGATGGATTGGAAAACATTGGAGTCGCCAAAGATTTGCAGCCCACTTCTAAGGATATGACTGGTGTATCCTGGTTTCTCAAAGCTGAGCCTCTTATCGCTTTTGCTTCGGGAAAGACGATTGAGGTTAAACCCGAAGACAACGCTCTTTTTAACGCCGTTAACGCTGCCGAGGCTGGCGATGTTTTGCTTCTTCTTCCTGGAAGTTACGTGGTTGGCAAATTCTTAAAGCTGGACAAGCCGCTGACATTCAAGGGTGAGGGGGATGTTAATCTAACATTCGAGCGCTCGGCCTTGTTCGAAATCCTGGATGGCGGCAGTCTTCAACTTATCAATCTAAATATTTCAGGCGCTGACGCACCGGATAATGCCGGAAATTCCGTCATTCGCACCAGTCCCTACGCCATGCTGCAAAATTACCGGTTGGAAATTATCGAAATGAATTTCATCGATTTAGATGTGAACCATTCCTTCAATGTTGTGACAGCGGCCAAGGGCACATTTGCTGATCATATTCTTATTCAGAATTCAACCTTCAAAGACGTTACGGGCGCTGTGTTTAAACTCGACAAAGAGAGCGACGACTTCGGCATTTACAATGCAGAATATCTCACGATCGAGAATTCAAATTTCGACAATGTCCAAGGAGCGCTGGTCGATTTTTATCGTGGTGGCACGGACGAAAGCACCTTCGGACCTCACTTTTCGCTCCAGAATTCCACCCTTTCGCATGTGGGAAGCGGTAAGCGCAATAAATCCAAATCTTCTTTGCAGCTTCACGGCGTACAAGTGACGGATATGTCAGGGAATACGTTTAAAAACAGCCAGCCGTTTTTAATTAATCACACGGTTGGGGAACCCAAAACACGAATCATAAAGAACAAATTCATCGCAACACCTGCCCCGTTGGTAAGCGAGCTAAATAGTGGCTTGGAGCCGACCGCAATCCTTCAAGATAACGAAGGGATAGATCCGTAATGCGTGTGTTCGCCAATATAATCCTGGCATCCCTGCTGGGGATTTTCGCAGTGGCTTGCCAAGAAACTGAACAGGGGAGGACGCTTGCCAGCACGCCCCGCGTTTCTGGATTTGATGCGACCCTTAAAAGCGCCGAAAAAAAGATAACTGCGCAAATGATGCTGCCGATGACCATTCCGGTCCCGAAAGATGCCGGCGGTGGGTATACCCATGAAAAGCATAAAGAGAATGCGAAGCTAATTTATGATGCGGGGCAACTATTCAAGCTGACGGGCGAGCAAAAGTTTGCGGACTATGCTGGCAAGTTGATGACGGCTTACGCAGATGTTTATCCCGACTGGGGCTTGCACCCTGCTAAAAAAGAACAATCCCCGGGAAGAATGTTCTGGCAAAATCTGAACGAAAGCTGGTGGCTGCTGCATGTCTCCCAAGGCTACGGCTCAGTAAAGGACGTTTTATCCCCTGAACAACGTTCCAAAATCGAAACCGACTTGTTGAGAAATATGGCAGAATTTCTCTCGGATGGGTCTCCGGAGACCTTTGACAAGATCCACAATCACGGTACGTGGGCGACGGCGGCGGTCGGGCTGACGGGGTATGCGATTGGTGATGATGATTATGTTCAACAGGCGCTACTTGGGCTTGATAAGTCGGGCGACGCTGGCTTTTTAAAGCAGATGGAAAAACTGTTCTCTCCCGACGGATATTACAATGAAGGCCCTTACTATCAACGTTTTGCGTTGATGCCGTTTGTCGTGTTTGCCCAGGCAGTGGAGCAAAATGATCCTGAACAGAAAATATTTGAGCAGCGCGCTGGCATCTTGCAAAAAGCCATCTACACGACCATCCAGCAAAGCTACGGCGGTCTATTTTTCCCCATTAACGATGCTATTAAAGACAAGGGAATTGCGACAACCGAACTTCTTTACGGTGTGGCAATCGCCTATGACTTAACAGGTGATAGAGGGCTGCTTTCGATTGCCGAAGCGCAGGACAAATTTGTACTCACGCCCGAAAGCCGAAAGATTTCGGAAGACCTGGCAGCTGGCAAAGCCGAGCCTTTTGACTATAAAACCATGCGCCTGCGCGACGGGGAAAATGGAACCGAAGGCGCGCTCGACATTATCAGGGCCTCAAGCGACCCGAACGATTTAACGCTCGTTGCGAAAAACACATCACAAGGTCTTGGCCACGGACACTTCGATAAGCTTGGTTTTCTACTTTATGACGCGGGCCACGAAATTATTCGGGACTATGGCGCGGCACGTTTTCTCAATGTTGAAGCAAAATACGGCGGGCATTACCTTGCTGAAAACAATAGTTTTGCAAAGCAGACGATTGCCCACAATGCTCTTGTTATAGACGAGACCAGCCACTTTGGCGGCGATACAGAAACGGGTAATAAATACGCACCGAAACTCGGCGAATTCGCCGACAGCGGTGATCTGAAAATTACAACGGCTGAAATCGACACTGCATACCCGGATGTTACAATAGAACGAACGATGGCCTTGGTGCGCGATGCTGCATTTTCGCGTCCGATCGTGATCGATTTGGTGGAAGCCCATTCAGAGGCGCCCCATCAATATGACCTACCATTTTACTATAACGGTCAACTTACCGAGACGAATTTTGAGCTGAGCGCGTATGCGACATCTCGCAAACCGCTTGGTAAAGATAATGGTTATCAATATTTGTGGGAAGTTGGCCAAGCAAAAGCGGCAGCTGGGCTATCGCAAATCACATGGTTGTTGGACCGGAAGTTTTATACCGTCACGTCGTCAGTTCCCGAAAGCACCGATATCATATTTGCCGAGATCGGCGCCAATGACCCCAATTTCAACCTGCGTCGGGAACCCGCCTTTATTTTGCGTACCGCCTCAGATGACGGCGTATCACTAGCTTCCGTCATAGAGCCACACGGTGAATATAATCCAATTGTCGAATTTACCGTCAACAGTCATCCCAATGTGAAGTCTGTCCAACATTATGAATTTGGCGCCGACGACTATATCCAGGTCCAAACCAAAGACGGACAAACAGTTGGTCTCGCGCTTGCGGGCGAAATGTCCAAAACAGCGGAGCATTCCATCAAGATTGATGTGGCAGACGTAACGTGGACTGGGCCATACAAATTATTTCATTCCCAAAAACACATCGAAGCCCAAAACACAAGGAAGAAGGGGAATAGCCATGCAAAGTGAACGTTTCCTGTTTGGCAAAGATGTGCCTATCGAAGATATGGGCGGAGGGATTAAACGCCAAATTCTTGGGCACAACGATGGGTTGATGTTGGTGAAGGCTATTTTTGAAGATGGCGCTGAAGGCTATCAACACCAGCACCATCATTCGCAAGTGACTTATGTTGAAAGCGGCGTTTTTGACGTGACAATCGACGGTGTCACCAAGCAACAATCTGCTGGGGACAGCTTTTTTATTCCGCCTAACCTAATGCACGGGGCCATCTGTTTGGAGGCCGGGGTTCTGCTCGATATGTTTTCACCGATCCGTGAGGACTTCTTCGAAAATTATGAAAAAGGGGATGTTTCGTGAAGCGGAATTTTCGCTGGGCAATTGTTACGCTCGTCGCACTGGCGACCATCATCAATTATATTGATCGTGGTGCGCTGGGTTTCCTTTGGCCTGAGATATCGAAGGACTTGGGCCTGACCAAAACAGACTATGCGATCATCCTGAATGTATTCACCTTTGCCTATGCCTTTGGGCAGACGCTTTTTGGCAAGATCTTTGATTGGCTCGGCACCCGAATGGGCTTTATTCTATCGATCACCTTTTGGTCGTTGGCGACGATGTTACATGCGGTCGCTGCCGGTTTGGCGAGCTTTGCTGCTTTCCGGGCGCTACTGGGTTTGTCTGAGGCAGGGAACTGGCCCGGTGCCACCAAAGCCAATGCGGAATGGTTCCCGATCAAGGAACGCGCTTTGGCCCAAGGTATCTTTAATTCGGGCGCGGCTATTGGCGGGGTAATTTCTGCGCCGATCATTGGTTATTTATTTGTATTTTTGGGAACCTGGCAGGCGACATTCATCGCTGTTGGCCTCTTGGGTTTTCTTTGGCTGGTCCCTTGGTTGATCATTTATAAATCAGGCCCTGATACACATCCGTGGCTGTCAGCGGAAGAGCGTGACTATATCCTTTCAGGGCAGAAGAACACCGAGACCAATTCAGAAGCAACTTATGCGCCGTCTTCGGGCGAAATTCTTACACGCAAGGAAAGCTGGGGCGTTATTCTTGGCTCATTTTTCTTGGATCCTATTTGGTGGTTATTTATCGGATGGTTGCCGCTCTATCTATTCGAGACCTATGGCTTTGGTGTAAAGGACATCGCGGCTTACGCATGGATACCGTATGTCGGTGCGATGTTCGGGGCTTGGTTTGGCGGCTTGCTGGCGCAGAACCGGATTAGTGCAGGATGGACGGTGAATAAAACCCGGAAATCCATTATCGGGCTCGGTGGCTTGATTATGTTGGTCTCCCTCCTGCTAACCACAAATGCCTCGTCTCCCTTGGTTGCGGTAATGTTGATGGCGGCTATCTTGTTTGGGTTTCAAACCGTTGTCGGCAACATGCAAACGCTACCAAGTGATTTCTACAGCGGAAGTTCCGTTGCAACACTGGCGGGCTATGCCGGGACGGCGGCCAAGCTTGCCGTGGTAGGGCTGAACTTCCTAATACCCATCATCACCGTTAACAGCTATGCACCAGCCTTTGTCGTTGGTGCTGCGCTTGCTGTCTTAACCGTGCTGTCGGTGTGGGTGCTCTGCGGCCACATACAACCCCTTAAACCTCGCGCTTCGAATGTGACGTAAGTCAATAAGTAACTTAGGAACTTGATATGAAAAACCTTAATGGAAAAGTAGCAATTGTCACAGGTGGTACCCGCGATATCGGCCGCTCTTGTTCAATTAAATTGGCGAAACAAGGCGCGAAAGTTGTTGTAAATTTTCACAGCAATAAAAAAGCAGGTGAGGAAACCGTAGCCGCAATAGAAAAAGCGGGCGGAACAGCCATTCTCGTTAAAGGCGATATGACTAAAAAAGCTGATGTTGATAATCTGGTTGCGGAAACCCGGAAAGCATTTGGCGGCGATATCCATATTTTGGTCAACAATGTTGGCGGCCTCGTTGCGCGCAAAAAACTGGCAGAAATGGATGAAGAATTTTTCAACCATGTAATGTCGTTGAACATGAACTCCACGTTTCTGGCGACCCAAGCTGTCGTTCCTCACATGCCTCATGGCAGTTCTATTATAAACCTAGCGTCATTGGCTGGTCGTGACGGTGGTGGCGGCGGTGCCTCGGCTTATGCCACCTCAAAGGGTGCGGTGGTTACGTTCACACGCTCAATGGCCAAAGAGCTCGGCCCGGACGGTATTCGTGTAAATGCGCTGTGTCCCGGCATGATCGACACCACGTTCCACGACACCTTTACGCCGGATGCAGCACGCCGCGGCGTTGAAGCGTCCGTGCCGCTTCGTCGCCAAGGACACCCAGACGATTGCGCAGATACGGTGGTCTATCTGGCTTCTGACAGTTCATCCTATATTACTGGCACGAATATAGACATTAACGGCGGCATGGCCTTCTCATGAGCCTGAAATGACTGAAAAATTATCAAAACTGTTATCACGGGCGCCAGTTGTGCCGTTAGTGCAATCCAACGACCGCAATGAAGCAGTCGCTATTGCAGAAGCTTTGCTTGACGGTGGAATGCTGGTTCTTGAAGTCGTGCTTAGGACTGATGCAGCTTATGAATGCTTGCAGGCGATCACAGAAGCGTTTCCGGAAGTGGAGGTTGGGGCTGGAACGGTATTGTCAGGGGCGCACGCTGAGAAAGCGACTGCGCACGGTGCAAAATTCATTGTCTCGCCCGGCCTGCATGAAAGTGTAGTGCGCGTCGCACAAGATAACGACATACCTGTCTTGCCCGGTATTGCCACAGCAACCGAGCTACAACAGGCCTGGAATATGGGATTGCGCATTGTTAAATTTTTCCCAGCAGGCCTCTCAGGTGGCCCGAAAATGCTCAAAGCCTTGTCGTCAGTATTTCGCGATGTGGCGTTTATGCCAACTGGTGGGGTGAATAAAGATAATCTCCTAGAGTTTCTTAATATCCCGTCTGTTGTTGCGTGCGGGGGCAGTTGGTTGACGCCCAAGGCAGCGATTGAGGCGCAGAACTTTCAAGCCATAGAAAAATTATCATGTCAGGCGTTGGAAATCGCCGAGAGTAGAGGGTAGGAAGCCATGGTGGGTATACGGATCGCACTCATGGGTGAACCCATGTTGGAGTTATCTCATCCGGCCGGGCAAGGTGCTAAACTGTCATACGGCGGCGATGTCCTTAACACATCTATATATCTCGCAAGGTTGGGTGTTTTACCCAATTTGGTGACTGCATTGGGAACGGATCCCTATTCCGACGGTTTGTTGAAAGACTGGGAGCGTGAATGCGTACAAACACCTCATGTTTTACGGGACCCAGAACGTTTGCCTGGGCTCTATGCAATTCAAACCGATCATCAAGGCGAGCGTTCTTTTTACTATTGGCGAAGTAACAGTGCTGCACGTAATTTTTTTAATCTGGCCGGTTGCGCAAAATCTGTCAACTTTATGAAAAAGGTTGACTGGCTGTACATGTCCGGCATCACTTTGTCGATTTTCACGGATGAAGAACGCGAGCAATTAGTGGAAATCGCTAAAAACGTAAAGGCGAGGGGCGGGCAGGTTGCCTTCGATCCAAATTACAGGCCAAATGGTTGGGCTAGCCACGAGGCCGCTCGAGAAGCAATTGAAAAGTTTGCCGTGCACACAACTCTAATGCTGGCGACCATAGATGATGAAAACCTCCTTTATGGTCAAATGCCAGGCGAAAAGCATGCTGCACGGTGGCATTATCTGGGGGTCGACACCGTCGTTCTAAAATGCGGCCCCGGAGGCGCTATAATCTACGAGAAGGGGAAAACCGTCCATCGAGTACCCGTTTCTGTTTGCGAGCAGCCAGTTGATACAACAGGTGCAGGGGACAGTTTCAACGCAGCATTTATTGCCATGAAGTGTAGAGGGCAATCGACATTAAAAGCGGCCGAAGCTGGAAACCTTCTGGCCAGCCATGTCATTCGCCATTCCGGCGCAATTATGCCGTTAACTGAAATGCCCGATATCTATTTCGGTTAGCCCAAGCCGCAATACCTGTATCTGTGATTTTTGTGATCTACAGGTAAAGTCGCCGATTTCACCGCAGTATCGATGAACTCAGCGTAGAGCAGGAACTGGATTCTTTTTTACACCCAGATAAGAGAGACAGCTATGCGCGAATCTTGGAGATGGTTTGGACCCGACGACCCCGTGACCATAAACGATATTCGGCAGACAGGCGCGACAGATATTGTTAGCGCGCTGCATTCTATACCCACAGGTGAGGTTTGGTCGCTGGAGGCAATTCGCCAGCATCAGGCGTTGATAGAGGGTTGCGACCTCTACCTCTCGCCGCTTAAGTGGACAGTGGTAGAAAGTATTCCGGTTCATGAGGACATCAAACTGGCCCGGCCTGGCCATCAGAAATATGTCGCAAACTGGATAGTGTCGATGGAAAATCTGGCGCAGTGCGGCATTAAAACCATTTGCTACAATTTTATGCCGGTCATCGACTGGACTCGCACCGACCTCAAGTACAAGTTGCCGAGCGGCGCTTACGCGTTGCGCTTTGACCAGAAAAAATTTGCAGCGTTTGACCTCTATATTCTCCAACGTGTGAATGCAAAAACAGAGTACAGCACGCAGGAAATCGCTGAAGCAAAACAAATCTTCGAGGCTATGTCCGACGCCGAGCAAACGGAACTCACCAACAACATTATTGCTGGCCTCCCGGGCAAGATGACAGAGAGCTACGACCTGGACGATTTCCGCTCAATGCTGGCCAATTACAAGGACGTTAGCCGCGATACCCTGCGTAAAAACCTGTTTGCGTTCCTGTCGCAGATATTGCCCCGCGCCGATGCACAGGGGGTTAAACTGGCTATTCATCCAGATGACCCTCCGCGCGACATGCTTGGGCTGCCACGAGTTATCTGCACCGCAGATGACTTAGAGCTATTGTTTGAGGCCCAGCCCAGCCCGTCAAACGGCATTACGCTGTGCGTCGGCACATACGGCAGCCGCCCGGACAACGATCTGCCAGCTATGGCCCGGCAATTTGGCCCCCGCATTCATTTTTCCCACCTGCGCGGTGTCAGCCGAGACCCCGGTGAACAGCGCTCGTTCTACGAGGCCAGCCACCTTGATAGCGACATCGATATGATTGGTGTGGTCAAGGAATTGTTGAACGAGGAGACACGGCGCTCACAAAAAGAGCCTGAGCGGCAGGAGATCTTTATTCGCCCCGACCACGGCCATCAGATGATGGACGATATCGGCAAAACCGTAAACCCGGGTTACTCGGGTATCGGGCGCCTGAAGGGTCTTGCTGAAGTGCGAGGCGTAATCCGGGCGCTGTCCGCAAAGGATAGGGGCCGCCATCATGACTGAGGCAACGGAGCTGGATAGCGCAGTAAAAGACACCTTCCGCCGGAAATTCGCCAGAGGGTTGGCGTTATTTCTTCCAGGCATTTTTTTACTGGGCTTCAACTTGGGCACGGGCAGCGTAACTGCAATGGCCAAAGCAGGGGCGGAATACGGCATGTCTTTGTTGTGGACGAGTGTCGCGTCCTGCCTGTGCACTTTCTTTCTAATTAACCTATATGGCCGGTACACATTAATTACTGGTGAAACAGCTCTTGAGGCATTTAGAAAACATATTCACCCCACAGTCGGCATTTATTTTATCGTTGCTTTGACCCTTGGTGTCGGCGGCAGTGTGATGGGGGTGATGGGTATCGTCGCCGAGATCTGCTATGAGTGGTCCAAGACCATGGTGGATGGTGGAATAGCGCCGGTTTATTTTGCTGCCACCTTTTCTGCGCTAGTTTTTTTCATATTCTGGAATGGTAAAACACAATTTTTTGAACGCAGCCTGGCTGTGATTGTCGCCGTTATGTCGGCAAGTTTTTTAATTAACTTTTTCATCATGATGCCGCCGCCAATCGAAATCATTAAGGGGCTGATTCCGAGTTTGCCACAAGTTGGTTCCGATTCTGGAGAGGGTCCGCTACTGGTGGTTGCCTCGATGGTGGGGACCACCGTTTTTTCGGGCTTATTTATCATACGCACCACGCTGGTTAAAGAAGCGGGCTGGACGCTAAAGCATGAGAAAACTCAGCGGAATGATGCCATTGTTTCAGTCGGACTGATGTTTGTCATAAGTGCATCAATTATGGCTGCAGCTGCCGGTACATTATATGTTGAAGGCATAGGGTTATCAAATGCGTCACAGATGATCGTATTGCTGGAACCGCTTGCAGGGCCCTTGGCTGTTTCGATATTTGCCGTTGGTATTGTTTCGGCTGGGGTGTCTTCTCAATTTCCGAACGTGCTGATGTTACCGTGGCTGATATGTGATTTTACCGGCACCGAGCGTAATATGACGCTCGTTAGGTATCGGATAATGGTTTTCTTGATTTCCCTGCTAGGCTTGGTGGTTCCGATTTTTGAGGCCAGGCCTGTGTTAGTAATGATCGCATCCCAAGCCTTTAATGCCGTCATTTTACCCATTACAGTTGCTTGTATTTTTTATCTCAGCAACCGGAAAGACTTGATGGGAGCCTATAAAAACACTGCGGCTTCCAATGGGTTTCTCGCGGCGATTTTGCTGTTCTCCCTCTTTACGTCCTACGTTGGAGTAAAGGGAGTGTGGCAGCTGATATCAGCATAAACGGGGGCTTACTCAGCTACGAATTCGAATTTAACGAAACTAACGCCTTGGGAGGCATTGCACTGGTGGCCGTTACTTTTCACTACTCAAATGGCTGAAATAACAAGTTGGTTCCATGTAAGACACTGAGCTAATGTCAACTTTCGGCCAAAAGCGGATGCTGCGCACGCCAAACTTACGAGCCCGCATCTGACCCTAAGCGGCGAGAGTGGACTAGCCGGGTGTCGATGACATTCCATTATTGAAAGTTGGACCGTTACCTGAAAATTCCCTGGCGTGTTCTGGGCTTCAAAATGGGACTTGAGCCGTTAGAGATTAATTGGGAAGCTGCTTAGGCGCGAGCGATGGAGACCCAAATGACTATGTCAGTGCAACATGTTGCACTGAAAGTTAGGGCGAAGTGTTACAGAAAGTGTTACAGAACGTAATTTTTAATACCATGTAACTTATTGAAATATATAGATAAAATTTCAATGAGTTAGATTCCCATCCTCTCCGCCATTACATTATTATCATTTAAATTCAATGACTTACGGAATTTATGGAGTTTTTTACCAGCGGGTATATTGTTGGTATTGATGTTTCCGTTTCCAGCAAGTGCAGCGTTCATCTCGTTTCGAGTGATCGAGTGATCGAGGGATCAATCATTTCATCTTATTCGTTCTGTCCGCATTAGTGCGACGCTCGGGAGCGAGGAGCAGGTTTTTCAATAGTTCCTGCTTATCCTGATTTTGTATAATTCTTAGATTGTTACACGCCGTGAGGATAATAAAGGTGCAAGGAGTTATGCAGCGTCAGAGCTATTCAAGTGAGCATCGGGAGAGGGTGCCATAAAACCCTCTCCCTGCCTGAATGTGAGTATCTTCTATAGTGTGATCGCAGCAGATTGCATATCTGCTAGATCGATACCCACAAGGAACACTGAAGATCCGTCGCCTGTATCAATTAAAACACCGGCTTCACCGTTGACGGTTGTCTGCAGACTTGCAGCAACAACTTCGTCAACAGAGGCGAAATCGGTGCTGGTGTTAACAAGAAACAGCGTGTCCAACGCCAGATCGAAATCGTCGACCACGTCATCACCGTGGTTGCTGCCAAAGTAGAACGTGTCTGCACCATCGCCGCCGGTCAACAGGTCGTTGCCTGCGCCGCCATACAATTGGTCATTGCCGTCACCGCCATCAATAGTGTCGTTGCCCGCACCGCCGAATACGGTGTCGTTACCATCTTCTCCGTCAACTTCATCAGCGCCTTTTGAGGCAAAGATCAAGTCATTGCCATAACCGCCTTCGATGTCGTCATTGCCGTCGTCTCCACCAGCAAAGACAATATCATCGCCGCCGCCTGAGACTATCGTATCATCACCGTCACCGCCGCCAATGACGTCATCGCCGTTGGCACCATGCACTTCGTCGTCGCCATTGCCAGACCATAAGCTGTTTTGCGAATCCCCTGTGCCATTGGCTTCACCGGGATCGAAGACACCGTTGCCGTTTAGATCATTCCAGCTGCCCGCAAGCATTACATCGTCGCCGTCACCGCCAAAGAGCGTATCATCACCATCGTCGCCGCTATCTTCGCCATTGAAATCATCGCCAACCAAGAAATCGTTTCCGTTTCCGCCGCCAACAACATCATTTCCCTTGCCTCCAGAAAAACTGTCGTCGCCTTCGTCGCCGACTCCGCCAAAAATAGTGTCATCATCGTCGCCGCCGTCGATTGTATCGTCTCCAGACCCGCCGGTGAGAAAGTCATTTCCGCCGTTTCCTTGTAAATTGTCGTTGCCGCTATTGCCCTTGAGCTTCTGACCAGAATTATCCCCTTCATAATCATCGTCATCGTCACTGCCTTCAAAGTCATCATCACTGAGTTCGTCGTCATCGTCCTCAAATTCAAAAGATGCGGCGGAGAGGCTGCTGAGGCTAGTGTTCAGCAGCGTTAGGGTGTTGCCTGAAGTAAGTGAAATGACCACATTGCCATCAATTTCTGACGAGGCCGCCAGCATTTCTTCGAATGAGGTAAAACCATGATAATCATCCAGGTCGATGACATCACCTTCAGCGCCGTTGAAGTCTGTAATCACATCAGATGATTTGGCATCAAATTCAAATTCATCGGCACCAGCACCACCCGTTAATGTGTCGTCGCCTTCACCGCCTTCTATTTCATCATCGCCGGCACCACCATTGATGATGTCGTTGCCGTCACCACCTTCCAGTTCGTCATTACCGTCGCCACCGATAAGGACGTCTGCGCCGTTGCCGCCGCGTAGTTCATCTTCGCCTTCGCCGCCTTCCAGGGTATCGGCCCCGTTGCCGCCTCTGAGCTCGTCGTCGCCGATGCCGCCAATTAGCTTATCGGCACCGTCGCCGCCTCTGATCTTGTCGTCGCCGTCTCCACCATCAATGCTGTCGTCACCGTCAAAACCCGACTCGTCATCATCATCATCGGTGCCAACAATGTCGTCATCGTCATCGTCATCGTCATCGTCATCGTCTTCGTCTTCGTCTTCGTCTTCGTCTTCGTCTTCGTCTAAATCATCATCGGAGTCATCATCGTCGTCGTCATCATCGTCCGAATCGTCGTTCCCGTCTGCATCATCATCATCATCATCGTCATCTGAATCGTCGTTCCCGTCATCATCATCATCGTCATCATCATCGTCGTCGCCGTCGTTATCGTCATCATCCGAATCGTCGTTACCGTCTGAATTGTCATTGTTATCAGCTGTTTCAAACCTAAAGGCTGATTCTGACAGGTCTGCCAGTGTTATGCCTTCTAAAATAAGCTTGTTGCCACCGGACAAAGAGATAACGACATTTCCGTTGCTTTCGCTTGCGCTGGCAATCAGCTGGTCGAATGTAGTGATGTTGTCAAATTCTCGGAGATCAATTGTGTCGCCCTGAGAGGGATTAAAATCAGTGATGCGGTCAGTTCCGCCGCCTTCGATTTCAAATTCATCTGCACCGGCACCGCCAGTTAACGTATCTGAACCCGATCCATCCTCGATCTCGTCATTGCCCGCACCGCCTATCAGTAGGTCATTACCACCGAGACCATTTATTTCATCGTCCGTTGCGCCGCCAATGATTGTGTCGTTACCATTTGTTCCAACAAAGTCGGTCATATCCTTACTCCATAAATTTGTTCGCAGTTATTCTGGTAACGGCAGGGCGTTTATTTTTATTCCATTTTTTTTCAGATGTTCGGGAGAAAGATGAAAGCAAATTCATTTATTACCAAATTAGACGTCGGGAAAACATGACGTGATGCTCACATCGACAGGCAGGATGAAAGAAGCAAGTTTGACTATTGCAGGACAGCCCAAGTCACCAAATACGGTTTGGAAAACATTGTCAAAACAGGGTGTTCAATCAATTCCCCCATCCCTGCTTGAGCAACTTATTTTCTTGTTCAATGTTCAATATATCGCCAGAAATCATGCCTGTAATCATGGTATAAATCACAGCATTCTCTTCTGGCGTGGCGGGGATATACCCTTCTGCCACGATAGTATTTTGTTCAGTGGTGGCAACCGTTGCCTGAACCATCCAGCCATTTTCCGATCTGCAGGCAATGCCCTGTCTGCCGGCCCGCGGTGAGGAAACGGCAAACTCTCTACAAAATTTACCGCCCAAAGATTGAAACGTGGACAAAGGTACAGCGGAAAATTTACCTTGTGGCCCGTATTGATATGAGACCGTGCTCAGGTTGAACTCGAGGGCTGTGTACAGCGGTGTACCTTCGGTCATCAATCCAACAGCCTGATAAGCCGCAGATTCAGAGACCCCATCTTGCGGTTTTTCATTGACCAGGAGCCCGGCTCCAAAACCTAAAAACAGCACGACTGAGGCTGCAATGGCTTGTCGCGAATAAGTGGGCCACGCTGCATATTTTCCGCTGGTTTTTGCCGCCGAGAATTCAACAACCGTTGACGTTGAGGCGGCTTCAGAACCGTGCAGTTTTTTCGCCAATTGTACCGCCAAACTATGCGTGTCTTCCCGCAAGGCAGTAAAATCTGCATTTTCAAATGCCTCTGTTAGGCATTTGTCAGAGGTTTGAATCCTGTTTACTCGCGCAGCCAGTTCAGAGGATGCTTCAATAGCTATTTGAATTTCATGCATCTCGGACTGCGAAAGCTCGCCGTCAAGAAAAGCAACCAACTGTTCGTCTGATATTTTCATGTCACTTCCTCCGAGCCGCACTGGGCGAGAAATTATTCCCCCCGGATGACGGCGGCGGAATAAGATCGCTTAAATGTTGCCGCGCCCGCGCTAGCCTGCTCATGACCGTGCCAATGGGAATGTCCAACATGCTTGAAACTTCCTTATAAGAATATCCCTCAACCACCACCAGCATCAGAATTTCCCTGTGTTCCTCTCGCAATCGGGATAATGTCTGTGTCATTTCCGTGAGTTGGATTGAAATCGTGGCATGCCGTTCGCCGTCAGTCCAAGGTTCCATATGCGGCGCATCAGAGAGCTGTTCCTCGCGCCGCCTTTTTTTTGATCGCCATTCATCCATCCACAAGTTTTTACAAATCCTAAACATCCATCTATCCAGATTAGTCCCTTCCGAAAATTGATCTGCTTTCGCAAGGGCACGTTCAATTGTGGAGTGCAACAGATCTTCCCCGTCCGACACTGACCCGGCAAGGGAGAGGGCGTAACGCTTCAATCTTGGCAAAAGCTCAACAAGTTGCGAGTGTTCTATAGAGGTTGTTACCTGCTTTCTCACTATATCCACTACCTTGTTAACGAGATGACGGAGGTTTTATTCCCGACATATGTTTAATCACATGCAAAAACTTTTTTACCTTAAAAAATTACTACATTATGAAAATGGCGGCTAGTTATATAGTACGTCCTGCTAAAATGCAGCAAGACACCAAGCTGGATATAGCATTGCGTTTATGGTGGCGTTTCCGTGGTATATTGTCTCAAATCACACTTAATTTACCTCAAGGGTCAAAAATAGTGGAATAATTAGGCAGAATTTACGTTTGTTTGACTATAGGCAATTAATTTATGGCCACCGATGATAATCTACTGATCGTCAAAATATTGAAGGCTGCCAGAAAATGGTATTAAAGTTGACAAAATTAAAATCGATTGCCGCGGTCAGCAGCCTGTTGCTGAACGTGCCAGCCACTGCGACTGGCGCAGTTTCCCCAATTGAATACTCTCAACATAAAATTTCAAAAGCGGAAAATTCTCTGAACCCGCAGGGAACCGCGAGTTTTCTAGCTGCAAGGTTGGGTCCAGCTGAAGACGAAGCGGAAGATGAGGCTGAAGAAGAGGCTGAGGAGCAGGCTGAAGAAGAGGCCGAAGAGCAGGCGGAAGAAGAGGCCGAAGAGCAGGCTGAAGAAGAGGCCGAAGAGCAGGCGGAAGAAGAGGCCGAAGAGCAGGCGGAGGAAGAGGCCGAGGAGCAGGCGGAGGAAGAGGCCGAGGAGCAGGCTGAAGAGGAAGCCGAGGAACAGGCGGAGGAAGAAGCCGAAGAGCAGGCTGAAGAGGAAGCTGAGGAGCAGGCTGAAGAGGAAGCTGAGGAACAGGCGGAGGAAGAAGCCGAAGAGCAGGCGGAAGAAGAGGCCGAAGAGCAGGCGGAGGAAGAGGCCGAGGAGCAGGCGGAAGAAGAGGC